>DAOVOW010000155.1 GCA_030629485.1 bacterium | reverse complement strand
GCGTGCGGATGCATACTCCGGTCGTAGAAATACTTGTTGTAGTCCTCGATATCGTAGGAAGCGATCACATGGAAGCTCTCAGGTCGTTCGTCACGAGCCAGATAGATACGGTATCCCTCGAAATCAAACTCGCGTGAGAACGCATCCCTGGTCGTCTCCGACCGAAGACCGTAGAAGCACACAGTGAATCCTCCGGCCCTCGGGTCCACGCTGAATTCCGGCGGCGGCGGCGGTGCCGCGCCACGAAAGTCAGGAACCCCGTCGCCTTCATAGTAGAAAGTATCACAACTCGCATACTCCCATACGGTATCAGTAAGAAGCGGATCGAGAGTAAGTGTGTCTATAGCCAACACGCTCGTATCCAGGCAGCAGACACGTATCTTGCCGAAATAATCGTCGCCGTCGGTATCAACACCTGGGTTATCATAGATCCACGATGCCCACATGGCGTTGTGAGCCAAATCCGCAAAGTCGAGGTTCTGGTAATAGCGCTCGGGATGGTCCGGCAGATTGTCCCGGTTCCCCTCCACGGGATGCAGGTTCTCCCCCGCCAGGTAGGCGAAAGAGATCGGCAGGGTCTGCCCCGGTCGAATCTCAAACGGTCCGAAGGACAGGAGATACCTGGTGTCGAAACCATCGGCGTATTCCGTCGCCTGCTCCTGGTTCGGCAAGAGCCACAGCGTGTCGTTCGGTTGAATCGATGCTGTGAATATCTGATCGTAGTCGAACTCGCGATTGCTCATGACGTAGTACTTGTTGACGTCCCCCTCCGGCGTTCCCAGACCGCCGGTACCGAAGTCGCGAAAGGTCTCTTTCAGCCGACCAACTCCGGACTTTTCTCGCGGCCCGAAGTCCATAGTCGGATTGCCGTTGCCGATCCACCAGTTGAACGAGACATCAAGTTCCTCGGCCGGTGTTCGCACGATGCGCGTGGCCGTCAGGTTCGGAGTGGGGTGCACGCGGCCATCCGCGTAGACTATGTCGGGGTCACCATCGTCGTCGGCTATCCAGGCGATGTTTACCGTATCCAGAAAACTACATGACCCATAGAGATTCGGATAGGTGTGCAGAAAGCCGCTGTGGTCGTCGGTGAATCCGGGCAGGTTACCCATGCAGTCATAACAGACCATGCAGTCCACATAGATACCCATGAAAACATCACGCAGCGTTTGTAAACCGATATTCATGATTTGATAATCGAATAAAACGAAATCCTCGGCATAGGCGTAGGACCAGGCGTAGGAGGCTTGTGTCACTTCAATATTCAACGGAATGTGCCACCGTCCGAAGTAATCGTTGGGAATGCCCTCGGTGAAAGTATCGGTGTACACTGCAACGTAGTCCTCTTCCGACACCGCATTTCGATACTCCGGTTTGTCCGGGTCCTTTATCGAACGATAGACCATCTCTCCGAACGGCGCCTGGTCCGGATACATCTCGTACAGATGCTGCCAACCATCAGCGCCAACCGAGACCAGGGTGTCGCGTCCCACGACAGCGCCGATCCAGAAAGCGCCGCCGAACAGGTAGTTCACCCTGGATCCCCGGGGATACTCACAGGAGAAACCGATCTCTTCACCGGTGAACCAGTCGACACTGGGTCCCGGGTGGTACTCTTTGCCGAAAGTGCCGTTGTTGGCAACGGCCAGCGATATCTTGCCGACACGATGTACCGCCAGGCAGTGTGCGGGACCGGCCAACGCGAAGTCAACACGCTCGCCCCGGTGCGCCAGGCGATCATCCACCATGCGTGCAGACGTTAGCGACCCTGCCATCACGACCAGCGCGGCGACTAACAAAGGAACTCTAAACACAATCGGGACTCCACTGACGTTACACCGTCCAACAAGATCGGACCACCGGACCAGAACCATGCCTAAGAATGAAGTATTTCCCAGCCGGAGTCAAGTTGGTTTGTATTTGTGAAAAACACTTGCGTCGTGACGGCCGTTACCATAGACTTAAGTAGATTACAGTGTCTACGAACACCGAATGGAGGGAGGTGCCATGGTGTTTCGCATTCTCATCGTATTCACGCTCGCAGCATTCCTAAATTGTGCTTTTGGTTGCACCAGCACTCGAAAAGTACTCAAGGAAGAACTGCGCCGGCAGCACCAGAAAATCGTCGGCATCGAACTTAAGGACAGCAGCTTCGTTGAGTTCGACGGACGCGGCGGTCGGTATGTGCAACAACTCAGGTTGATCAAGGGTGTTACGCTCGACGGCCAACCGGTTGAGTTCAAGATTGGTGAGTTACGGCGCGTACATGTCCAACACCTCGGGGATGAACGATCGCGTGTGATCGTCAAGCAGGTCGACAGATTTCTGTACGAAATCACATTGCCTCCACACGAGAAGATCGTGGGAGTAGTGTTGCCCTCCGGAGCTGCAATCGATTTTGATGAGCGTGGGGGCAGTGTTGATCCGGAACAAGGGATTATTAGCGGTGTCTCAAAGTACGGTGGCCGGATTGAGATGCGGCTCGATGAAATCCTTTATTTCCGCGTCAAGCGATTTGACCCTGCCCTTACCTGCGTCGCGACAGTGGGGGTATTGGCCCTCGGTGTGCTGATAGTGGGAATCATCGTGGCCCTAACCAAAGAGTCCTGTCCCTTCGTCTACGCGTGGGATGGCAGCAAATATGTCCTCTGTGCCGAGCCGCTGGGCGGAGCTGTCTGTCGTGGCCTTAAGAGAACGGATTGGGCGGAGCTTGAGCCGCTGGCGCAGGACGACGGGAAATACCGTGTCCTGATACGCAATGAGGTCGACGAAACACAGTACCTCGACGAACTGAAGCTGGTGGTGATCGATCACGAGACTGACTATCGTGTCGTCTGCGACACAGTCGGTCAGATGCGTTTCGTTTCGCAGACAGTGGCGCCGACCAGGGCAATTGATGAGAACGACGCCGGCATTCTACCGTTCATCGTCGAGCGCGACAACCTCACCTGGCAAACTCACATGCCTACTGCGATGGTTCCGGAGCGAACGAGTTCTCAGCATGAACTGACGATCACTTTTCCCAAACCACTTGAGGCTCAGTCCGCTCTGCTGATTACCAACGTTGGATCATCTCTGTGGGGCTCTAACATGATCCGCGAAATGCTGCAACTTCGCGGAGAATCCGTCGATGCCTGGTACGAAGCCGTTAACAGCGGCAGCGCCGAAGTGGGAGAAATGTTTCAGTTCATTGAACGGGAGCAGATCTGGCTGCTTAAGTTGAACGTATGGGAGAGTGATGCATGGGTGTCGCACGGATTCATGCCGGGCGCCGGCCCTTTGATCCTGGAGGATCGTGCCCTGCCCATGGACCTCAGCCGTGTTACCGGTGACAGCGTGATGATACGACTGACGCCTGCCTATGGTTTCTGGTCGATTAACCATCTGGCTCTGTCATACGAGGAACACCCGGAACCGTCGTTCTTGGAACTACCTGCAGCTTCGGCTTTGGATCATAACTCAGTGGAAGTTGCCGGACTGATCGCCGACATCGACGAGGACTACTATGTCATGCCTGACACTGGCGACTGGGTGGAAATCACATTCGAGGCACCGCCGTTGCGTGATGGACTCACTCGTACCAGCTTCTTGAAGTCAACCGGTTATTATCGGATCCACTTGGACGAAAACCGGCCTGCGCAAATTGAACGTCTGGTACAAATCGCCATGACCCCGGGCGCCGTGATAGATTTCGCAGTGGAGAAATACCAGGATTTCATCGAGAGTCTGAGAGAATACCGTTGAGGACGTGGATGCTCATAGGTGTTGTCATAGCCGTGATGCTAATGATTGCAGGCTTACCGGCTTCGGTCGGGGCGTCCAGCCGGCCTATTCGACAGCCCGGTTCACAAAGCAACAGCCTGGCGGAAACCGGCGGTCATGAACGCTACCGCAAGATGGCGGCCTTTTTCCGCAACGGCACGGCGGTGGCAGGCTATGTCGTCAGTGTATCTGACGATTCTCTGATCCTGCAAACCGACCAGGGTATCGTTGTTATCGGACTCGACAGCCTCTCGCACGTAACTATCATGCACGATAAGCAAGCTGGCCGATATGGCCTTTTCGGCATTATGGCGGGAATATGGGCCGGCTACCTAGCCGCCTATCAAGCCAACGATAACCCCACTGCTTTCTTCGCCAGCGACGACAACGACAATTCAGCCAGAGAGGTGTTGGCAACCGTCTTCTTCGGTGGCATCGGCGGCAGTCTGTTCGCGCTCGTGGGCAAGGCAGCACAGCAGGATATCACGCTGGTCTTCACCGACCACAAACGAGACCGGCAACTGGCTCTCAACCAATTGCGTCGACTAACCCGTCCCTCATCACCAACGGGACCACGGGTGCACCTGAACGTAACCGCAGCTCGAGTTTTTACTCGCGTCAGCAAACCGTTCGAAGATCAGATTAAACGGGCAGGCTATCAGGTTGGCCGGTATTCGAACCTGATGGCTCCCGAGGCCGAGCGCGCCACTGCCACTAACCTGCTTCGCAAGCTGGAGCTGACGATTACTATCAGGGAGTCGCTTCAGGTCGGGTTGACAACCATGTGGCTGGGGGAACCGGCCGTATGGGGACAAAACTTTTTTTTGGAACAGACTGACCAGTGGGAACTGGCTCAGAAGTTTGACGCCGTCGGTTACTTTGCCACCGCTCGCCTTATGCACGGCCAACCGTGGCAACCGGACGAAGGTATCGGCTGGTTCGTCGGCGCCGGCATCGGTATCGTCAATGTTGATTACGAATTAGTTATCAGAAAGCTCGACTACCAATCCGGTAACCCGACCACGATCAGGAGGCTGGAGAAAACCCCGCTGGCCGGGTGTCTCTTCGCCGGTTGCGATATCCACCTGACCAAGACGCACTCTTTCGGCTTCAATGCCGAGTACGTCGTCGCACCATCTTATCATGTTCCCGGAGTTCCTGAGGCGGGCATAGTCGACGTGGATGTAAAAGTCGGCAACGGCAGCATCGGAATCGGTTTGGGACTGCACTTCTAAACCAGCAGTCATCCGCGAGCGGGCGACTTGCTCAAAGGTACAGATCGCGCAGGGTCAGCGACACCTTCTTGGCCTCACCACCTCGGGATACCTCGACCGACAGCTTGGTGCCGGGCGATTTACGCAGCAGCTTCACAACCGCAACGATCCCGCCAAGATGTTCAATCTCGATTTCATTCACCGCCGTCAAGATATCACCCATCTCGAAACCGGCCTCGGCTGCGGGAGTGTTGTCAGCGACAAAGATGACCTCAAGGCGATCGTTTTCCACATTGGCCAGTTGCAGACCGCTGTTGTCGCGCGGAAAGACGCGATCGAAGTCGTCTCCCTTCTCGACAATCACCTGCTCCCGCTGGTAATCGAGATAAAGCACGAAGTGTCGAAGCAGAGTGTTTCCGATATTGCCGGTGAGATCAGTATGACCGAAACCTCCCCCGCCCCTCTCCAGCGGCATTGAGACCACGGACTTTGGAAGAGTGTGGCCGGCGAACTCGATACTGTCAAACAGCACTCGGCGTCTCGGGCTGCTGCCGCCGGCGCCGTGTCCCAGTCCGTCGACCCCAGGCAGATTGAACAGGCCGTGCGCTTCGGCATAGGAATAGTGGAAACTCATCCCCCCTGCGCCCAGGTCCAGCATCCATCTGCCCCCGTGTTCGCCATCGAT
>DAOVOW010000029.1 GCA_030629485.1 bacterium | reverse complement strand
GATATCCCGGAGCGGAACTGACTGAGGACTACAGCGGCAACCCCGCAAACGCTGTCACGAGTTCACTGGCAGAACCGGAAGGCTACAGCTATGTCAACGCCGCCACCTGTCCCGATTGCGGAGCGGGGATGGTGCGGTTGGGTAACTGTTTCAGTTGTCCTCTTTGTGGTTTCGGAGGGTGCGGGGTTTGACAGGCAAGCCTGTTTTTCGCGCTTCGCGCGCCCTTCTCAAGAAGGGAAGGAGAGAGAGAGTGGTAACCAGGCGAGACATAGGGTAGCATCCCGGCGATGGTGCCGCCCTTGACGTCATGCCGAGCGGAGTCGAGGTATGACGTTGCCACTACAACAGGTGTTGCCCTTCGACTCCGCTCAGGGTGACACATCTCCGCTCAGGGTGACATAAGTGGTGTTTTTATGAGTCCGTTACAAGAAAGCGCGCGAAGCGCGAGAACGCGATTTATCGCCGCGCGAAGCGCGAGAACGCGATTTATCGCCGTGCGAAGCACGAAAATGCGATTTATCACCGCGAAAGGCAGGTTTACCTGTGCGACTAAGTGACCTTGCGAAATTCGGAATACCCTCCCGCATCATCGACCTCTGGCGTGAGCGGCAGGGAGAATCGCTTCTGCCGGTGCAGAGTCGAGCGGTGCGACGCGGGTTGTTGGGAGCGGCCGATTCGAGCCGCGAGTATGAGCCGATCCGCATGATCGTTTCGGCGCCGACCTCATCGGGCAAGTCGTTCTGCGCTGAGTTGGCGGCGGTGAAAGCACTCATGGCACGACGTCGCGTGGTCATGCTGTTTCCCCTGAAGTCATTGGCCGAACAGAAATACGAAAGCCTGCAAAAATCGCTGGGGCAGCTTGGTATCGATTGTCTGGCCGTGACCTCCGACCATCCCGAAAACGACAAGAAATTCGCCGAGGGCAACTACCGGGTGGCGCTGGCTATTTATGAAAAATTCGATCTGCTGTTGACCGCCCGGCTCGACACTCTGAAAAATATCGGGCTGGTGGTGGTGGATGAGTTGCAGACGGTCGGCGAGCCGGGCCGGGGCGCGATTCTGGAGCGGCTGCTCACCAAGATTCTTGCTTCGGTCTACACACCGTCGCTCCTGGGGTTGTCGGCCGTGATCGGCGATGATGCTGCCTCGGCTGGTCGTCTGGCCGATTGGCTGAAGGCCGAACTGGTCGAAGAAACCAGCCGTCCGGTTGACCTGATACGGGGAGTGGCGGCGGAGGGATCGTTTCGCTACCGCTTCTATAATAGTGGGCTTGACGGCAGCGAGTCGTTTGAGAAAACCGAGATCGGCGATGAACCGATGGCTGGTTTTATCCGCCGGCTGAAATCGGACGATGGCTCGACGCTGGTTTTTCTAAAATCGCGACGGGATACGGTTGACGCCGCCTTCCGGCTGGCCGCGGCCGTTAACTGGCCGGCGGCAAGCCACGCTCTGGAAACGCTCGATGAAGAAGAACCGTCGTTTCTCATTCGCTCGCTCAGGCAGGCCTTGAGCCGTGGGGTAGCCTTTCACAATTCCGACCTTTCCCCGGGGCAGCGCACTATCGTCGAACAGGCCTTCATGGATAAGAAAGTCAAGGTTATCTTTTCCACTACGACGCTGGCGATGGGGGTCAATCTGCCGGCTGACAGCGTTTATCTGGAAACGGTCAAGTACACCTCGAGTGAATACGGCGGAGGACCGACCCTGGTGCCGGTGAGTCGTTCGGAGTTTGACAACATGACCGGACGGGCCGGACGGCTTGGTCTGGCCGATCAGAATCGACCCGGTCGCGCCGTGGTGTTGGCCGAGACCGATTTCGACCGCGATATCCTCTGGGAAAGCTACATCGCGCCGGATCGTCCGGAACCGATCAGATCGGCTCTGGCGACTGTGCCCTGGCAAGATTGGCTGCTGGATATGATCGCCTCCGGCCTGACGCATGACGGTGATGAGATCGACAAGCTGTTCGGGCAGACTCTCTATACCGCCGAGAGTACCGATTCGGTCGACTTTGAATCGGTACAACAGAGCCTGATTGCCAACGAACTGATCCGGTGTGACGACACGGGTCACCTGAGTGTCACTGCCGTCGGTCAGGCATCGGCGGTATCGGGGTTATCGGTGGCCCAGACAGTCCATTTTCGGCGGCGACTTGAAGATGACCGGCCCGATGGCGATCTCGGATGGATCGCGTTGGCTCTCTCCAGTCCGGGTTGGGCATTGCCGCCCGGCCTGCTGTCGCGATGGGAACATGTCAATGCTTCGCCGGTGAGGATGTTGTATCAACATTTCGATGATGCCGTCGATGAGGCCGGGGTTCTGCTGGGCGAGTGTCGATTGAGCGAACCGTTGCCATACCGTGTCGCGGCGACGTTGAAAGCGCTGATGCTTGTGGAGCAGTGGCGACGGATGACCCCGGTGAAGCAACTCGAAGAGCGGTTCCAGATGCATCTCGGTCAGATGCTTTCGTTGGGCGATACGGCTGCGCATCTGGTCTGCGGGCTGGCCTCGCTGATTGAGGCGGAAGACCGCGACTCACCGCTTGCCGGCAGGTTGCGCGAGTTGGCTTTCAGTCTCCGCTGGGGAATACCGGCCTTGATGCAGGAGTTACATCGTCATTTTAGACAAATTTTCAACCGGTCCGACTTCGCTTCGCTGCAACGGGCGGGGATTGAAACAGTGCCGCAACTCGTAAAACTCTCAGAGGATGAACTGAAAGAAGTCATCCAGGGGAAGCGGAAATTGGCGCGGCTTCAGAAAAGATTGCAATCTATAGGAAAGGAGTACGATATGAATCACGATGTAGCAACTGTCAGCCAGTCGGTTCAGAAGGGAGGTCCGCCGCTGGTCACCTCGCCGCGGTCAGTGGAGATCGACGGCAGCTATGAGCGTGAACGGTACCTGGTGAAGATCGATGGTTTCCCGGTGCGGTTGACCGGCAAGTCGTTCAAGTATTTCACCAAACTGGCTTGGTCGCGACTGCACAGTGAGTCCGGATGGATCTACAAAGAGGATTTGGAAATCGGGTTCAACCAGGCGCGCTATCTCTATCGCATGAAAAACGAGATCAACAGTTGTCTGAAATGCGACTGGCCGGTGATCGAGAACAATCGGCTCGGTTACTACCGTCTCAGTGCCGACCCGTCCCAGGTACAACTAAACGTGGAATGCCTCAAGAACCATCCCGACTGGGAGGTGCGCTCGCTGGTCTCGGATCAGGGCCGCGAAGCTGCCAACTGACCCGGTTAGAACTTCATGCCGAATCTGTGGGCAGGATCCCTATGATCCTGCCTTCTCCGATTTCCTTGCTTCCTGTTGACATGGACTGCATAGTAGACTACACTACCACGAACAAAAACTGCTTAATTCAGTGCTATGCTTCAAAGCAGGGAGCTGTATCACATGCCTCGCGATATCCAATCTGTTGACATCACACCAGAACAATTCGAAAGTCAGGTGTTAGGCTGGCTCAAGGCGTCGAAGGACGGCCTCAGGTGTTTCAACGTAACTCACAGACAAATGCTA
The DNA here is from genome assembly GCA_030629485.1 of bacterium. Lineage (GTDB taxonomy): Bacteria > Zixibacteria > MSB-5A5 > GN15 > FEB-12 > JAJRTA01. Next base: position 7,823 of record DAOVOW010000029.1, on the reverse strand, counting down.
AAAGGCGACAGCGGCGAATACGAAATAGACGTAATGGCCGAGTTTGAAGTACTCGGCGGTGCCTTGATAAAGGTACTCGTCGAATGCAAACGACACAAGAACCCGATCAAACGAGACGTTATAGTGATCCTCGAATCAAAGATTCGGGATACGGATGCCCACAAGGGAATGGTCTTTTCCACTTCCGGGTTCCAAAAGGGTGCCATCAAATATGCCCAGAAGCGTGGAATAGCGACGATTACCGTGCAACATGGACACACCAACTTATTCACTAAGGCTGAAGGGTCGAGGCCGGTTACTCCACCACCGTGGGTGAAAGTTCCTGAATACATCGGTTGGTTCATAACGCTAAACGATGCAGGCAATCAGTCAACTAGCCTGATTGATGATGAACGTAAAGATCCTCTGATCGAGTGGTTCTCGACGCATTCAGAATCATAAATGCAAACAGGAGTTGATCAAATGCCCAAGCATTTATCACGCTGGGGCGCGGTGCTGCTCGCTGTTGCTGTTCTGTTCATCGCGTGCCGAGATCGAGTCCACAGCGGCGGCACGGGCCGACTTTTGATTCTCCTTGTGTTCTCCACCGAAGGTGAACTGCGCAGGGGCCATCATCGAGTTCAAAGAATCCTTCTGCAATCAGCTGTGATAGCTATCAACCGGGTTCATACGCCGACGATCTAAGTGTGGTGCCCATACTCTGAGATTGCCACGGTTGCCGGTGTCAACCTCGCAATGACGACAGCCAATACGTCATGCTGAGCGGAGTCGAAGCATGACGTTCCTCAGAGCAACCTACACCGGTGTCAGCCTTCGACTCAGCTCACGGTGACAGCTACTTGAACCAGCGCCCCCGCTTTTTAATTGATCGATCTCTCCACGCAGCATAGTATAAACATCAGATGGATAGATATGTTCAAGAGTGAGGTGATGAAAAAACTACTTAAGATACTCGCATGGCTGGCCGGCATCGTGGCCGTCCTCCTGATCCTGTTGGTTGTTGCCGCGAAGCTATTCCTGCCCACCGAGAAGATACGCAACCTGGCCGTCGAGCAAGCCAGCGCGAAGCTGGATCGCAAGGTGACGATTGCTGATCTGGATATTTCGTTCTGGGGCGGTCTGGGCGTCAAGTTAGTCGACGTTACCGTAGCCAGTCCGGAACAGTTCGAGGTCGGTGACCTGCTGACAGCCGACAATATCGATGTAAAGCTCCAGTTATTCCCACTATTGTCGGGGGAGTACCGAATAGATCGGTTGATTGTCAACTCTCCCCGGATCGTAATGAAAAAGAACGCCGACGGCGCCAGCAACTACAGTTTCCCCTCTATCGACGAACAGTTATCCCCGGACATCGCCGAGGGCGTTTCACCGGAGACGAAGGTGGCAGCAGCGGCAGTGACCTTCGACCGCCTGGAAATCAACGATGGACAACTCGAATACTGTGACGACAGTTCCGGTCTGTCGCTGCGGCTGGTCGGGCTGGATCTCTCGACATCGCTCGATATCCCCCGCGAAAACGTCTATCAGTCATCGGGAAGGATCAGCGTGGACAGTCTGCTGGTGGTAATGGATGACTCCCTGCCGTCGTTCGCTGTGGACCTCGAGTACCGCGCCGATTACGATATGGCCAGGAAGGAAATCATGCTGCACGAATCCGAACTGTCCGTCAACGGATTGGAGTTTGTGTTGACCGGTTCTGTCGATCACGGCGAGAGCGCCACCCGTGGTCGTATCAGCGTCAGGTCCAAAGAAATCCAGGTGGCCGACCTGTTCGGCCTGCTGCCGCCGGAGCAACTGGCCGCGCTTGAAGGCTTTGATCTCGATGGCGCTTTCACGCTTGACGTCGACTTGTCTTATGACGAGTCAAAGATGGAGCCACTCAGTTACTCCGGTAGCGCCGTGATCACCGATTTGGAAATGACGGGAAGCGACATCCCCGGAAAACTGAGATTCCGACGCGCCCTGGTTGATTTCGAGGTGGACAATCTGCGGATGAATATCGAGGACGGCTCTTTCGACGGTCGACCGCTGACGGGACGACTGACCGTGAACAACTTCGACGACCCCTCAGTGAGCGGAGAGTTGGCCGGAAGGTTGAACCTCGCTTTTGTGGAACCGTTCCTCCCTGCCGAAGGAGAGCACCGGCTGACCGGCGAGATGGAGTTCGACACTAAGTTCTCCGGACTGGTGTCGCAACCGGTTGAGATGCGGTTTTCAGGTGATCTGTCGGTCAAGAACGGCAGCTATCAATCCAATCTCCTGCCGGAGCCGATCCAAAAGTTCTCACTGGATATATTTGTCGACAACAGCCTGACGCGTGTGAAGGAGTTCTCGCTGGAAACAGCGGGCGGGAATCTGTCGTTCTCCGGTCGCATCAACAATCTGGTGCCGTACCTGATGGCTGACTCATCCGAAGCACAGAGTGTGGCGCCGTCGATGGATGGCGCCATAAAGGGATCGTTGAACCTCGCCATGTTGAATCGTTTTCTCGATCAACACTGTCACCCTCAAATGGCCGGTCGTCTTGAGATGGATATCAACCTGACCGGTTCCGCCGATCAGTTCTCGAATTTCAAGCCGCGCGGCAGTCTCTCGCTTATTGATGCTTCCTATGACGATGACAACATGCCGGAGCCGATTGAGCACCTTAGGGTCGATCTGCTAATCGCTCCCGATACGATCACAGTGCAGGAAATGCAGGTGAAGTTTACGTCATCCGATGTCTCGTTCACCGGCAAGCTGATCGATCCGTTTCCATATCTTCTGCCCCTGGAGATTGTTGACCAGAGTCGGGTCAGGAAACCGATGTTCATATTCGAGTTGTCCTCGCAGCGCCTGAATCTTGACAGTCTTTTCCCCGAAGCGGTGCCCGGTTCGGGTGTCAACCGAAGTAGTCTCCCGGCCGACTCGGTCCCGCCGATTATCCTGCCGGATATCAACGGGCGGGGACGGTTCAGTATCGACACGCTGGTATATAGTCAGGTCGAGTTCAGCGATATCAAAGGGAAGGCTGTCATCAAGGATCGCAAGATCACCTGCCACGACGTGACCGGTAACGTATACACCGGCGAGGTCAAGGGTAATACCACTATTGACCTGACCGACTTTGAGAACCCGGTGTATCAGGGTGAGTTTCAGGCCAAGCAGATTGAGGCGGATGACTTCGTCTCACGGTTCTCGAAAATGGGCGGCTTTCTGTTCGGCAAGATCGACCTCAACGGCAGTTATGACGCTCGCGGCTGGGAACCGGAACAGTTCCTGAACTCGCTGTCGATGAACGGCAAGATGGACATGAACGACGGCAAGCTGCGCACTTCCGGCGCAACCTATGAACTGGTGAGCAATCTCGCGTCGCAGTTCGGTGAGACGTTTGCCCAGGAACAGACGTTGAAGAACGCCACGACCAACATTGTCGTCAAAGACGGCAAGGTAGGCATAGACAAACTGATCACATCGCTCGGTGACCTTGGCGACCTGGAGTTGGACGGATACTATAGTTTCGACGGCGGACTGAACTATCAGGGATCGCTTTTGCTGTCGAAAGAAAGATCGCAGAAACTGCTGGGCGGCTTGTCATCATTTTTCGGCAGCAATAACGGCGGTCGAGTGAGATTGCCGCTCTCAATCGGTGGGACGATGGACAGTCCAAAGCTGAATCTGGATATCAGCGCCATCACAGACAACCTTGGTGACAATCTGAAGAAGAAGGCCGAAGATCTCCTGAAGGACCTCTTTTAGAAGTAGGGAATATGCGTTGTCTTGAGAAAGCAGGTCTCTTCGTCGGTCTCGTGCTCCTGAACTCCTTGCCGGCGCTCGCCCAGACACGCGGCCATCAGCATCCGAATTTCAGGGCCGGCTCGCCGCCGTATATCCCGGCCGTGCGCTACAGCTTCCGCGGTGAAGTCAAACCGGAATCGCTGTTGGTACGCGGACTGCTCGAACTTGAATACCGCAACAGCACGGACGACAGTGTCGGTGAGGTTTGTCTCTTCACTGGGATGCCTATCATCGATCCTCACGACACCAGCATGAATACGGAACCGCCATACATGCGTCTCGATTCCATGCTGTGCTACGGAGTGCCATTATCCAAAAGTGAACTGTTTGTCGATGGTCGCACGATAACCGCCGTTCTCCCTCGGCGACTCGCATCGGGGGGAAAGGCATTTTTCATAATGACCTTTGAGACGCGCCTTGGTTCAGGCGTGGATAGCAAGAGTTCGTCGAGTGTGGTGTACACTGGATGGTACCCGAGGGTCGCTGCCTTTCGCGATGGACGATGGTACACCCGAACGTCGGACGTATTCGACAATGCGGTGCCGGAGTTTGCCGATTTCGCGATGGCGCTTAAGATAGACTCGGCCTACAGTCTGGTCTATCCCGGTGAGTTGATCAATGACAAGGAACACTACGGACTCCTGCCCCCCGCGCACAACGATTCGATCTATGTCGACATCGTGAACCAACATCAGCAGGAGTACGCGGGGATCAAGTACAAGCCTCTGTTCGAGTCCGGTTACAAGAACTTCTACATCCGCTCCAGGAACGATATAGATTTTTCATTCGTAGCACAGAAGGGACTGATCCGAGACCGCGCCTATGTCGACAGTTTGACCGTTGAAGTGTGCTACCCGCCGGAGTTGAGCGAAGTGTGGGCTGGGTTCGTGGCGGCGGAAGCAGCTTGTGTGACGCGGAGTCTTGAGGATAAGCTTGGGACGTTTCCATACTCTCACTTGCGTATTGCCTCGTCCAACGACGCGCCTACCGGTGTGGACAGCCGTCAGGTGGTTGTACTGCGGTCAGACGTCACCGACACACTGCTATTGAGAACCATTTTGGCGGTGCAGATATCTCAATGCTGGTATCCGGCGTGGCCGTCGGATTCAAATGACACATCCCCGGCCCTTCTACCGTTGTGGGAATATGATAATTAGAAAATCGATCTGGGTCTTGATCCCAACGCTGATGATGTTAGCGGCCATCGGCGACGCATCCTTTCAGCCCCCCCTCAACAAATTCACCCACGACGCCCGGGCACGCCTCACCGCCGGTGACTACCCCAGCATCTACTGGATCTTCGTCGACAGCACGGCCGTCGCCGACCAACCGATCCCGTTCACCATTCGCGCTCACCTCAGACGCGCCAAAGTGGACGCGACGGGTCTGCTCATCGATCAGCGGGACTACCCCATCGCTCAAGCTGCTCTCGATGCCATCGAAAGCACCGGCGTCACTATCCGTCACGCCTCACGCTATCTTAAAGCGGTCGCAGTGATCGCAGATTCGGCACAGATAACAAAAGCAGCATCGCTGCCGTTCGTTGAAAAGGTGCATACCCTGAAGACACTCCAGACGACGCTGCCGGAGATCGTGAAGTTCAATCTCGACGACATCCCCAAGAGCACTGTCGACTATGACTACGGCGAGTCGCTACGACAAAACCGGTTCATGCAAGCCGACAGACTTCACCGTATGGGTATTACCGGCGCGGGTGTGGTGATCGCAATCTTTGACACCGGTTTCGACACTGACCACCCGGCCTTGTCGACGGCATCAATCCTGGCTCGTTATGATTTCATCAATCTGGACAGTTCTGTCGGGGAGGCCGAATGCTCAGATAATCCCCAGAATTATCACGGTACCCTGGTGTATGGAGTGATTGCTGGTTACGTGCCTGATACGCTGATCGGTGTGGCGCCTGATGCCGATTTTCTGCTCGCCAAGACCGAAATCACTTGCGATGGCACCGAGATCAAACTCGAAGAAGACAACTGGATCGCCGCGGCCGCGCGGGCCGACTCTATCGGTGCCGATATTATCACGTCATCGCTGAGTTACAGCGAATTCACCGACAGTGGCAGCTACACGCTTGATGACATGGACGGTAACACAGCGTTGATAACGAGAGCCGCCGATATCGCGGCGTCGAAGAACATTGTGGTCATCACCTCCGCCGGCAACAGCCGCGGGTCGTCATGGAACAGTATCGCCGCACCAGCCGACGGTGACAGCGTGCTGGCTATCGGCGCCGTCAACCCGGACTCAAGCCTGGCCGGCTTTTCATCACCCGGCCCGACCGCCGACGGTCGTATCAAACCGGACGTGACTACCTTGGGTGTCGCCGTCTACACTACCCATCCGCTGCCCACCGGCGGTTTCTCGTTCCATCAGGGTACTTCATTCTCGGCCCCGCTGGTGGCCGGTGGAGCGGCCCTGGCGCTTCAGTATGACCCGACCATGACCGCCGAGCAGTTCCGCGAGTTGGCACGATCAACAGCCGATCGGGCCGACAATCCCGATAATGATTTCGGTTGGGGGCTGTTTAACGCTTTTCGCGCCTCCGGCATTCCGACGTTGGATGTTATTGACACCATTCGGGTGGTAGTCGGCGAGGTACAGGAGATCGTGGTGAGGATGAACGGTTCACCGGAGACGCCGCCGCTCTTGAGCCTGCCTGATGCGCCGGCCGGTGTCGAATTGGAAGATTACGGCGACGGCAGCGGTCTGCTGACTATCACCGGCTCAGCCGACAACCCGCCGCAGGTTCGTTTTCACATTATCGCTGTCACTGATCTTTATTCCGACACGCTCAACATCATCCTGGAGACGATTGTCGTCACCGACCGCTCCATCTATGCCGGACCGAATCCGTTTGCCGATTCGGTCAGGATTTTCATCGACCCCGCCGCCGGCCGGTTCAACTATGTTTCAATTTTCAACATCGCCGGCGAAAAGATATGGGAGAAAGTCAACTCACATCCGGTTTCCGCCGATAGCTTAAGGGAATGGACGATGATTGCCTGGAATGGCCGCAACTACCAGGGCCAAACGGCTGCCGCCGGAGTGTACCTGGCCGTGGTTAGGACCGACCGACAGGAAGTCATCCTTAAGTTGTTGAAAACAAACTGAGATGTGAGCCTGATGACCACCAGGAGCGCTGTCCCACCCGTTGGGTTGTGCCGTTGTGCCGAGTGCAAGATCGATCTGAGGGGGCGTTTTGTCTTTGTCGATGATGAGACGGAAACACTTCTGGGTCGTCCGCGAGTGGAACTGTTCGGCCAGCCAATAACGGACGTGCTGGATCGAACCTCGCAGGATGTTATCGACCATATCCTGGCCGTACGGAATCATTACGAAACGCACTTCGACTATGCTCCGCTCACTTTGATCTCCAGGAACGGCCGCCAACTGCCGGTCGATGCGACCATCTCACTCTGTTTTAACAGCGGTAATCCGGTCAACTATCAGTTGATTCTGAAACCCCACAGCAGCCAGGTCCGGACGGCCGGCGATATCGAGACCGGGCATAGCGTCGAGGAGTTTGTCGAGCGCTGTTTGGCGCCGGAGCCGACCGCTCGCTACCGACAGTTGGCCGAACTGCTCCGGGAATTCGCAGCCGCCGATCAGGTGGCGATCTATCTTGTCGCCGGGGACCATCTGGAGCCCCGAGCCGGGGCTGGAAAAGACAGCGATTCGCCGTTTGTCTTCGGCTCATTACCAGAGGTGACCGACTTGCACCAGCGAGTAGCCGTCACTGACGAAGCGTACGCCTTTACCGATACCGACAACGCCCGGATGGCTCTTGACACCGACGGTGTGGCGCCGCCGGAATATGTCACCCGGGTATCAGTCGAGGATGATGTCTGCCTATTGCGGTTCATCTTCAATCCGGCTGTGGCCTCGGATGTCCAACAGCAATCAGTTCTGCGCGCCCGTCTGGCCAAGCGACTGGTTGGACACTTGTTCAACAAACGACCCGACCCGACTGAGACCGATGGTCGCGACATCAACGTGCAGTTCACTATCGGTTTTCTATCATCGCT
>DAOVOW010000043.1 GCA_030629485.1 bacterium | reverse complement strand
GTCTCTTTGGCGGCCAGTGAGGGGTTGGTGGTAACACCGTCGAGCACTCCCATAGCGGCAGCGGATTTGATTTCATCGAGATTGGCGGTATCAATGAAGAATTTCATCAGGCCTTTCCTTCGTCATATCCGACCGAAACAAGGTATAACCCAGCGGCCGGAGCAGTGAACACAGCACGTTCGGCAGTAGCGTTTTTTATGATATCCTCGAAGGACTCCAAAGTCAAGTTATGCTTGTTCGTATCCGGCTCCACTGTCGCCAAGTTCACCATCGCTCCCACCAGTCCCCGCACCATGTGGTGCAGAAAGCGGTTGCCGCGGATTTCGTACACTAACAGCGTGCCCAGATCAAACCAGCGTGAATACTCAATAGTGCAGAGGTTGTTTTTCTTGAGCGAGGCCGTCACGCAGAAGGGACTGAAGTCATGCTCACCCACGACAACCTCAGCCGCGCGTCTTAGCCGCGTGGTGTCCAGCAAGCGTTCCCGGACCCAGCGCAAATGACGATAGATCGCCGATCTCTGACGTTCTACCAGATAACGGTATCTCTTATGGCGGGCGGAGAACCGAGCGTGGAAATCCAGCGCCACCTCCTCAGCCTGTAGTATGACAATGTCGTCATTGAGGTAGTGGTTGAGCGCCTCGCGGTATTTTGGCGGCGGCAGGTGATGGTCGATGAGAAAATTAGCCACCTGGCCCAGCGCATGCACGCCTGCATCGGTGCGCCCGGCGCCGATCAGACTGACGTCGCATCCGGTTATCTTCCTGACGGCCTCGGTGATTTCCCCTTGCACGGTGCGTGCATTGGACTGCGACTGCCAGCCGGCGTAGGCAGTGCCGTCGTATTCAAGGGTCAGTTTGATATTACGCTCAGCCATCTTATCTGGTCACCCCGAAAACAACGATCACAAACAGTCCGGCGCCAACGCTGAACAACCATTCCCGGTAACCGAAGTGGGACCTCAGGTAGCAAGTGCGGGTACGGTCACTGCGATACCCGCGGGCCTGCATAGCCTGTGCGATTTCGTCAGCCCGCTGAATCGCGGCCACGAACACTGGAATGATGATGAAGGTGGTTTTTTTCATGCGGCTGAACATCGAGCCGGCGAAATCGACCCCGCGAATCATCTGTGCTCGTTTGACAGCGGTGAATTCCTCGTACAATATCGGGATGAACCGAATCGCAATGAACAGGATCATCGATAGCTCGGCCACCGGCAAACGAAGTTTTGCCAGCGGCCGCAGGAGCGAACTGAACGCTTCGGCCAACTCCGACGGTGAGTTCGTAAGAGTCATCAAGAACGCTATAGACACAAACAGCACCAATCGCATTGAGTAGAACGCAGCCAGATGGATCGCCGTGGCGGTAATCTTCCATCCCAAAAGATCCACTAGTACCACCGAATCCTGTCCGGAGAATACCAGATGGTAGCCCGAGGTTATGAACACCAGTACCAATATCGGTCTGAAATTGCGGGCCAGGTTGCGCAGTTCAATCCCGCTTGCCAGCAGCGCCGCAAGCAGGGCCGTCATTATCACAGCATAGAATAGAATGGAATCGGTCAGCAGCGCCAGAGTAAGGACCAACATGATCGGCAACAGTTTGGATCGGCCATCCAACCGATGCAGATAAGAGTCTAAGGGGCGATACTGCCCCAGGAGTACCGGTGCACTTGTAAACATAGTTCAGTTAATCTCGTCTGGAAGGAAATATAACCGCGCGTCGGCGCCGAGTCAAACAGCTTAGAGACGTTTAGTATCGGGCCGATCCAGGAGAGTGTTCTGTCGAAATTGACAACCGGCGCACTTGGCCTCACGACGACGGCGGCGAACAGCCCGCCAAATCAGGTATCCGACGGCGGCGCCAAGCATCAGACCGATGATTATTTGCTGCCACAATATACTCATCAAGACCCCACACGACTGAACAATTGATAGACTGCCAACGAGGACAGGTAGGCTATCGTCGTCATGTATACAAATACGAAGGTCGCATAGAACCAGCGCCCGGCCTCTTGTCGGATGGTTACCAAAGTAGCCCCGCACTGACAACATAGAGCAAAGAAGACCATGATTGACATGGCCACGGCCACGCTGAAGACCGGTTGACCCGTTTTCGGTCCCGACTCCCACACCGCTCGTCGCATCTTATCGATCAGGGTGGACGATTCCTCATCGATGTCGGAACCGAGATTATAGATAGTTCCCAGGGTAGCGATAATTACCTCACGCGCCGGGAACGAGGCCAGCACGGCCATCGAGATGCGCCAATCCCAACCCAGCGGTGTGAATAACGGCTCGACGGTATGTCCCATACTCGCCAGGTAAGAATCGCGCATGTAAGCGCCGGCCAGGTCGTTGTCCAGACCGGCCAGTGACTGTCCATGACGCAAACTCAGACGGCGCAGATCATACATTAGCTGTGCGGTCGATGCATCTATATTGGACCGGTTCGTCTCTATTTGAAAGAACAGATCCAGAGCCGCCACGTTGGAGACCTTACCGAGGGCCGTCTGGTACTCAGACACAGCTAAATGTTGGCTGGCGTCGTAACCGGAAACCGACGCAGCCAGTCTCGCCTCGTCATCAGATTGCGCCGCCATGTACTCATTATTCAGACCGGTTACTCGCTGAGCGTAATCGGCTCCGACATCGCTTGAATGCGGATAATAGCTGAGCGCCCAGACAATAATCGTAATCGCGAAAATTACCGTGCCTGCACGGATCATAAACAACTTTGCCCGGTGAAAGACCCGGATGACTACCGAACTGAGGGTAGGCACCTTGTACGACGGCATCTCCATCATGAATGTCCCGCGCTGGGTCTTCAATAGCGTCTTCTGAAGCACAAAGGACACAATGACCGCGACCACGACACCGAGCAGATACAGGGTCGTAAGGACCAGCCCCTGCAAGTTGAAGAGACCGAGGTAAGTTACGCTGGGAACGAAAGCGGCAATCATGATGGCATATATCGGTAAGCGGGCGGAACATGTCATCAAGGGCGCCACCATGATCGTGATCAGCCGCAGTTTTCTGTCCTCTATCGTACGCGTAGCCATAATGCCCGGCACGGCGCAGGCGAACGACGACAACATCGGGATAAAACTCTTTCCCGATAGGCCGCACCATCGAAACATGCGATCAACCAGAAAGGCCGCCCGCGACATGTAACCGGAATCTTCCAACAACGCGATAAACAGAAACAGAATGACTATCTGAGGCAGAAATATCAACACCGACCCGACGCCACCAACCACACCATCAGCTAACAGCGACCGCAGCGGTCCCTCGGGCAAGGCGCCTTTGAGATAAGCGGCCAGGGAACCGAAACCGGAATCTATCAACTCCATAAACGGCTCGGCCCAATTGAAAATCGACTGGAACACGAGGGTCATCATAACAACAAGAATGAGCGGACCCAGCACCGGGTGTAAAAGCCATCGATCTACGCGCTCCGACAGACTCTTGCGACCGTCCGAATCCCTTCGAATAACAGTGCGAAAGATCTCGGAGGCACGTTCGGTAAGGTGTCTGGTTTCAGCCATAGGCAGCGAACCGAAGCGCTCTTTGATAGCCGCCCGACCCTCCCCGAGGATTCGCTGTGCATCGTCGGCGCGATTCTGTCTGGCAGCGTCGTCCATATACTGCTGCTCGGCGGGGCCGTTTGGATCGTAGATAACCCGAAGGTACTCGGCACGCGTGCGGTGACCGTCGCTGAGGAATTGAGCCAGGTGCTCGATCAGCCGCTCGGTAGCATCATCGTACCGGTGTGACTCAGGATGGACCGGGTGCTCTGCTAACCGGATCGCTTCACGCTTCAGTTCATCGATTCCTCGTGCTCTGTTGCCGACGACCGGCACGACAGGTAACCCGCCGAGAGCTTCCGAGAGTGCGGGAATGTCGATCTTGATACCGTGTCTCTCGGCCAGGTCAATCATATTGAGTGCGACCACTACCGGCCGTCCGACCTGTAACACCTGCAAGAGAAGATACAACCCCCGACGGAGATTGGTGGCGTCTATCACACAGATCAGAACATCGGGATTCTCACCGCCCCTCACGCCGCCGTAGAGCATCGAAGCGGCGATATATTCATCGGGCGAAAACGCGGCCAGCGAGTACGTCCCCGGCACATCGACCAGTTCAAACCGGCGAAGGTCCTGCTTGCCCAGTGAAAACCGACCCGACACCTTCTCAACCGTGACGCCCGGATAGTTACCGACCTTCTGATTCAGCCCCGTTATGGCATTGAATATCGTTGTCTTACCGCTGTTGGGATTGCCACAGATGGCAATCATTCCAACCCGTGATTTTGAACTACTTTTGGCGGGATACCGCATCGATGTCGGAACCGATTTATTCGTCCACTTCGATCGCGACCAGTGATGCCTCGGCGCGACGCAACGACAGGAAACTGGCACCGACTCTTATTTCCAGAGGGTCGCGCAACGGTGCGTTCCGAAGGTATTCCAAAAGCTCTCCCGGTACTACACCCATCTCCACCAGCCTTCGCGCTACCGGACTGTCATCAACAAATCCGACCACCTTTCCTCTCTGGCCAGGTTGCATTCGGTCAAGATAGGTCATACCAGGTCACCTCGTAATTCCTCGTCATTATTCTATGCTTTGCGCTCGTCATTAGCAGAGCCGGTAGCGGCGTCATTCGGGCGACTAGCCTGTCGGCAATCCGAACAGTAGCCTTGAATCTCGATTTTGTAGCCGTCCGGTTCAAACTTGACCTCGTGAGCTGCCTCCACCAGGGCGCCCATCACACTACCCACATCGAACTCCAGAAGCTTCTTGCAGCTTCGGCAGAAGAAGTGACCATGCGGCTTCGGTGTGGTGCGATCGTATCGGGTTATGCCGTCACCGATATTGACTTCCTCAGCCAGACCCAGTTGACAGATCAATTTCAAGTTGCGCCACACCGTGCTATGACCGACTGACGGGTCCAACTCACGCACTTTCTGGTACAACTCATCAACCGTGACATGCTTACCCAGCGAGAAGAAGCAGTCAAAGATCAACTCCCGCTGCGGAGTGGTTTTGAAGCCTTTGGTTCTGAGCAGTTCTTTCATCATTACTTCCGGTCGCCAATTGAAAACGACTTTCATTTTCAATTAACGGCAGTTTGGATCAAAAAGTCAAGTTATTCCTGAAATAAAGTTGATATTTCTTTTACTGTCTTAATTCGATGTACCACAATAAAATAGCCGCCGAGAGTCGGCGGCTGTCAGAGAATACCTGGCAGTGAGATGGCTATTTCAGCAGCATCATCTTCCTGGACTGGGAGTCCTGACCCCGGTTGAGCTTATAGAAGTAGACGCCGGAAGCCACCGAGCGGCCGGCTTCGGTTGCGCCATCCCACTGGATATTGTAGGTACCGGGAAGTTGGATCTTGTCAACCAATGTTACGACGCGCTGACCCAGCAAGTTGAAGATCGACAAAGTTGTTCGCGGCAGCCGGCCGGAGGTTGGGCGTAGGGTGTACGAGATGGTCGTAGACGGATTGAACGGATTGGGATAGTTTTGGTGCAGATCGAAATTCATCGGCAACGCTGCATGCGGACGACCATCGTCGGCGTCCAGCGGAATGCCGCCGAACACATCCAGCACCCGCGAGAACAACTCCTGCGTGGTGTCGAAGGCCGCGAACTGGTCCGCTAGATACTCAATAGGGAAAGTCACAAAAACCGTGTTGTATGCACCCTGCTTGGTCACGCCACATATTTCGCTCCGCCCACCCAGCTTGAAGGCCGCGTCACCACTTCCGACAGTATCCACAAGATCCAGTGCACTGTTAACCGGCACGGTCGCCTGGTAACGATACTTGGTGCCATCGCCAAGCTGGTTTCCAGCCACGCCCTCAAACCACGGCCATGATAAGCTACCGACCCAGTTCGCACCCAGGTAATCATTGAGAAACGTGACATCAAGATCGTTGAGTGCCTTGGCGCCGGAGATCGACGACAGCAGCAAGTTGCCGGCGGCGTCAAGATACGCTTTCATCGCAGCTACATCGGCAGCAGTGAAAATGTTCTCAGCCGAGTCACCGGTATGCCAGAAGACCATTGGATATCTCTTCAAATCATCCCCGGACGGTGAACCCTCGTCAAGCTTGTGCCAAACATCGTGAGGAATGTGTTCTGCATACATAGCTTCGATGTACACATTCTCGTAATCCTCACCGCGATCATCATCGACTATCAGCACCTGCGGCGGTCCAAGCGTGACCTCGATACCGAACGACCGCGAAAAGGCGGAATCATACGGCACCGTCGGTGTCGAATCGCATTGGATCACCAATTGGAATGAGTCTATTGTCGGTATGAAGCTCGGCGCCAGGGTGAACTCGATCGCAGTAGTCAGATTGCTCTGCTCAGTTTCGTCAAATACCGAAGCCAACAACACCTGGTTGGTAACGAACGTCACGGCGGGGTTGTCACCCGTGAGGCTCACCGTGGCATTGAAGGAAGTCCGCATCACGTTCTTCATGGTGACGTAAACTTTGATCGTCTCCCGCGGTTCGAGCACACCATCACCATCCCCACCCGGCGCAGAATCGTCGAAGATGATGGAGTCGTTTTCCGTGGCCGTCAGCAGCGGCCATGGTCGTGACCAGTCCTCGTCGAGATCTGCCGTCATCACAGAACCGGAGTTGGAGATATTCCAAATACCGATGCGAGTGGTGGCATCATTGTTGAACGGGCCAAGCAGATTAGTGTGCGTGTTTGGAACGGTCAGGTCGTGGAACTCACGAGCGCCGGAAGAGCCGGGCCAAACATCGCCGCCGTCCCCGTAGCTGCCGCCGAAAGCCAAATCGTTCTTACCGTCGGCCTGCTCCAGAGCCACGTGGTACCAAGCAGGATCCTGGTTGCTTGGTCCCGGCGCATATCTGTCAACATGGTAAACGCACAGTCCCGATGAAGGCAAACCGACATCGAATCCAACCTGCTGCCGATTCTCGACCACCCAAAACTCAGACCAGGTCGAAAGGTCATTCTCGAGGCGGTAGGCGACCGGATTGAACTCTGAACATGGAAACTCAGCGTTTCTGACATTCTCATCGATCTCCTGATACACAAGGAACCCGATCTCCGCCTTGCTCCACGCCGTGAAGTGTGAGGGTGTTCGAGCATTGCCGTTGTAACTGCCGGAGGCCATTATAGCCCAGTCGCCGAGACCGTTCGAGTTGGCAGTACCGGAAATGTCGTAGAGATCGGGCAGACCCAGAACATGGCCGAACTCATGGCAGAACACTCCGATCGGGGAAGTCTGTCCCCCAAACTCCTCGGGATTCATGGTGTAAGCAGAAATCTTTACACCTTGAGGAGACGTCCAGTTTATATTCCCTTTGTGCGACCAGATATTGTTCGCACCAGCTTCCTCCGCCCCCGGACCGGGGTGGATGATTATCAGGCCGTCGCACCAGCCATCGCCATCGGCGTCGTACTTACGCCAGTTCGGTACATGCCCTTTCACCGAGTCAACAGCGTCCACCGCCAACAGTCCTCCGCGTGTCAAGCCGTAGTCATCGTTCTCATACCACTGGTAGGTCAACGGCATCGTGTACGGACCGAAGATGTCACCAGTGACAATGAAATTACCGTAGGAATTCTCGAGGTAGAAATCGGTCATGGAGCCGGTGGGGTTGTGATAGCCCTCCGAGAACAGAACCGAGTCAAACTGACTGCTATCCGTGTGGACCGGGCCGCCGGACATCGGCCAGTCGGTAAACTCAACCAGGATGACAATGGTATAGGCCGTATCGATCAAGTCAGTGCCCAGAGCCAGCGAATTGCCATATCGGTCCTTGCTGATAGGAGTGTGTAGCTCGGGACTGTTGCCGCCGGCCGCTTTGAAAGCCCGCAGAGGAGCCAGCTTTTCTTCGAGCACTCCCTCGGCTTTCCATTTTTCAACCAGATCGGGATGGGGCGCCACCGCCATCACATTGAGCGCCGAGAGCATTGTTATCGTCAACAGAACAAGGAACGTTGCTCCGAATCTTGGTACTTTCATCATGTTTGACCTTATTAAGTCGTCCACACACTAAACGGTTCAAGTAACCATCTGTTTCTTCAATTATAACGTGACGCCATCTATTTCAAAAGCAGCATTTTCCTCGAATGCGATGTTTCGCCGGTTTGCAGCCGATAGAAGTAAACGCCGCTGGCCACACTGCCGCCGCGATCGCTGCTGCCATCCCATTCACAGGCGTGAGTGCCGGCCGGCAGTCGAGCGCCGGCGAGCTGTTTGACCTTCTGACCGAGAGCGTTATACACTGTCAAAGAGACGTCCGTAGTTCTGGAAAGGCTGAATGAAATCGTGGTGGTCGGATTGAATGGGTTGGGATAATTCTGGTGTAGTTGGGCCGTCCCCGGCAAGGTGGCAAGGTGGTCGTCATCGACCGACGTTGCCAAATCAAAGCGCTCACGGGCGCGCTGAGCGTTGTCGTACAACTCAATCTCATCATCACCAACGACGACAGCGAAAGCCACTTCATTGGAGTCCCAGGCTTCTATCGCGAATGATCCGGAACTGATAAGCATCATCAGATCCCCGGTCAGGGCGGTATCGACATGGATTCCGGTGTTGGCGATCAGTTCGTATTTTTCTGCCCGGGAGAATCCTTTCTTGGCCACACCGTTATCGATAGCCGTAAACGAATTCAGGTTCTTCAGCGACACCAGCCCGACCATAGGTCCCTCGCCGCCGGACTGGTAGAGCATCGAGGCGGCTTCATCGTAGATAACGCCGTCGCCGGCAGGATTGAAGTCGAAGTCCATCAGGAAGCCGAAGTGCAGACCGGTCAACCACCCCGGTGTAATGTTGCGCATCTGGAATTTGACTACCAGGATGCCGTCGTCGTCGGTGTAGCTGATTGTCTCCTGCGTCAGTTCGATGGGGATAGGTATCTCCGAGCGGCTATCGACATATCCGGCCACTCGACGCACACTACCGTCACCGTCGACGATAGGCGTACTGAGGCTCAGTGTCGGCTCGTAGTCTGAGGAACGGAAATTCCCCTGGGCATCCCGGATCGAACTGGACAGTTGCAGGCTGTTTCGACCTACTATTATGCCGCCCTCATAGAGCAGGTTGTCGGAGTCATCAATCCGAAACCCCTGTCCACCGGCGGCGTAGATCGAACCTGGTCCAAAACCGAACTGAGCGAAATCGGAGACCGAGAAACCGATCCGCGAGCTACTGTGCTCAGCAATGAGACCGAGAGGAGCAACACCGACTGTGACCACCAAAGCTAAGCTGTCGAAAACCCCGCCCTCCGGAAGGCGGAGGCGGAGGCGGAAGCTGATATTTTGTCCGTGGAGCAAAGCAGGATCGAAACTGATTTCGTAGGGGCCGGCGTTGATAGCCGTGGTGCCGCCGTTGCCGAAAAAGAAGGCTGCCTCGGCCGTATTGATAGTGACGCCGACATCATCGCTCTCCAGTTCGGCAATCACATCGATCACATTGCCGGCCGGGTTATTCAATATCACTTGCAGGCCAAAGGTCTCCCCCGGCCAGGCCAGTCCATCATCGGTAATCTGAGAACCGGCTATTCGGAAACTGGTGGCCGCCGGCAGCGGCAGATAACTCAGCAACCGGGAGGCATCGACCAGCCCGTGGCCGTACGTGTTGTCCTCACCGACCGGACCAAGATCCTCGGTGGCTTGCAGCAGAGCGTACTTGATTTGTTCGACCGTCGCGTCCGGGTTATACTGACGCATCAGAGCTACCAGCCCGGCAACGTACGGAGCAGCCATCGACGTGCCGCTCATGAACGAGTATCCGCCGTCTCTCTGTGACGACCGGACGCTGACTCCGGGAGCCATGACTTCCGGTTTGATCTCACTTTGATCGCACGATGACGGCCCGCGACTGGAGAAGTTCGCAACCTGCTTGTTGATATCAACAGCTCCGACCGCCAGT
>DAOVOW010000038.1 GCA_030629485.1 bacterium | reverse complement strand
GGACAACCTGCGCTATTTTATAAGACAGCATTGTCGGTCTCGGATTTGTGAGCCATGCGCCCGCCGCTATGTGAAGCGTCTCTATCCTCGAATCAAAGACACTCTGATAAGCGCGCGCCGGCAGAGTCCGGCCAACTTTATTTTGTCTCAGGTAACCCTGACGATCACCTCGAAACGGTTCGGTGACGACTTGCCGGATCGCGTTGGCATTAAACGACTTTATCGAGAATCAAAAGACTTGCTCAACCTCTATTTTGGCAAGCATGTCTGTCGGCGCTCTCGGTCAGGCAAAGTGGTGGAAAAACGTAGGCCGAGGGCTGGCCGCAAGCCAGGTGAGGACGGTCGGATTTGGTTGGGCGCCGGCTGGCTTGCCGTCATCGAGGTCGGTCGAGACAACAACAATCTGCATATCCATGCCTTAACCTGGGGGCCGTTTCGAGCGGTGCGAATGCTGCGCCATGAATGGTCAAAGATCACCGGCGACAGCTTCGGGATCGATATCCGCAAGAAAAGCCTCAGAGACTCAATTCAGTACGTAGTCAAGTATATTGCCAAGCCGCCCGCGACCGACAGCTATGTCCGCCTGGCCCAGTACGCCAATATGATAAAAGGATCGCGCCGGCTGCGCGCTGGCGGTGTTTTCTACGGCCAGGTGAGGCCAATCACCGTCTCCGGAGGCGCGCTGACTTGCTTTATGTGTCAGGGCCGGCTTCGTTATTCAGATCTGATCGGCGACCTGGCCGATGCTTGTGCTTTGGACTATTATGATCTACGCCGGCAGCTTGAAAAGGACGACACAGGGGCCGTTCTCACCAAAATTGAGCAAGCAATGCAGGGCAGTGATACGCCTTACAGTATGCCATTTTGACCGCTTCTCTGCCAATATGGCAGTTTACCCGACAAATCAACCTTTTTTTCAGTGATCGACTTATTTCGCTTGACAAGAAACTGGAAAAGCCGTTTTCATGGGCCATGAAGGTTCGATTGGCGGCTATACCACAAAGCGTCATCGGTACTGACATGACGCTCAGTGAGATGGCCAGGCTGATTGAACAAGACTTGAAAAATCAAAGGCTCAGGTTATTTGTAAGCCGGATTTTGCGTGATGTCCCATCAAAGAACCATCTTGCCGAAGCCAAAAAACTTTATTCTTGGATTGCTTCTCACATACGTTATCAAAAAGACCCCGTTGGCATTGAGACGGTACAAAGTCCCCTCGTTACCCTTCGTCTGGGCATGGGTGACTGTGACGACCATACAGCTTTATTGCTTGGCATGGCTTTGGCTGTTGGCATTCCGGCTCGTTTTCGGACGGTGGGTCATGAACAAGACAATATGCTACACATTTGGCCGGAGATCTACGCGAAAGGTCGTTGGTGGGCGGCTGACACAACAGAGCCGCAGCGTGGGTTCGGGTGGCGTCCGCCGAAGTTTCCGGTTGAACGGGTTTACAATCACAAGGGAAAGGTGACAAATATGGCCGTTTTACCTACTCACTTGCCGGTCACGCGCGGGCAGGCACAAGCGGCATTTCGAGCGGAAACGCTTAACGTTTTAACGCGAAACTGGCAGGCCGGTCTTATCAATGAAGCGGACGTGGCTTCGTATGTGCGCGTCATTGACGAGGGCAACTTTCCAACCGACAAACCACTCATTGTCGATCCGGTTCGAGAAGCTATTGTCGACTTTCAGGCGTGGGCGCCCGCCAACCTGGGGCCGTCAACCAAACCCATCGGAACCATGTCAGGTCTCGAAAGTCTTGAAAGATTTCTCGGTTCAATCTGGGACGGAGTCAAGAAAGTGGCCGGTACTGTCTATTCGGCTGCTACCGGCGAAAAACCAATAGAAACGATAAGGACAATGGTGACTGAGGCCGCCGCCGCTCTACCCGTTGGTCTCGTGCAGGCGCCAGTAACGCCAGCCGCGGCCCGGGCCGGCATGGCCGAGATGTTGAAATCGCCGGTTGTGTTGATTGGCCTCGGCCTGGTCGGGTTTATGGTGATGCAAAGTATCATGCGACCCAGGAAAGGAAGATAGAGCTATGTACGTAAACGTTTCACAGCTTGGTCGTCTGGGAATAACACCCTTAGCCGTACCCGTTGCCACCTTCGCTTTTAAGAAACTATTCGGCCGTGCCCCGACTACCGGGCCTGCTTGGAATCGCCTACAGCCGATTTGCGTCGGTGAGAGTTGGGAGCCTAACATGGTGGCTGTCGACCAAAAAGCTGTTGATTGGATAAATGCCTCTTGGGAAAACGATCTGAGGGTGGGGTCTGCTGACTCTGTTATATGGAAAAATGCACCGCCTGGTGCTTTTCAAAAAGTTCGCCAGCGCCTTCTTCAGGCGGTTACTCCCCCTGCTCCAGCTGTCCCTGCGCGTCCTGGTGTACCTGCGGTAGCGGCGGTGATGCCGGCACCGCCCGTTGGCGTCTCTGAGCTTCTAAGTTCGCCAGTCGTTTTAATTGGTCTCGGTCTGGTCGGCTTTATGGTCATGCGAACCATAATGCAACCGACGCCCGCAAGGAGGCACTAATGGCCTACGTTGATATTACGGAATCGTCCGGTCTTGGTCAAGGTTTGGTGAGACGTTTCCCAGGTTGCACACTGACGCCGCGCTTTGCCCGTAGGCTTACCAGGGGGCCGCGCCGAACTGAATTGTCAGGACTGGGTAAGGTAAGAACACTTGTCGCGCCGCTTAGGATATCAACACCCCCACCGCCCGAACCTATAGTCGTGACGCCCGCTCCGGTACTCATGCAGCGCAGGACAGCATTTATCGATCCAATTACTCAGGTGGTCACGACTATCAGGCCGCTTGTCGGTGTAACACGTCCGCCGACCTTAATTCAGCCGGCAATCACTACGGCGATCAGGCTTGCCGAGACAAAGATTCGCAGGGATTCTCCTGTGTTGTTTAGGCAAAAAGGATTCACCCCCAGGGTCATTGAGCGTCTACGCACGCCGTCAGGGGCTACCTATAGAGCGACCGATGTTAAGGTCGTGGCGGGTGCAGATATTGTTTCAAAAAGCATTACCGGCGCCGGTGCTCCAATGACGGGGCAAGACATCTCTTTGAAAGAACCCGCACCGATAGTCACTGTCGCTCCGACTGTCCAGGGCATTACGTTTGAGGACGAAACTGTGCCGACTTTCGTTGAGGCGGCTGCCGTAGCGCCTTCGCCTTTTCTGAAATACGGAATGCTGGCTATTGGCGGTTACATTCTTTATGACAGCTTTGTCAAATCGAAGCCAAAGAAAAAAAGACGGCGCAGATAATGTCATCCTTTTTTGAAACAGAAGCGGCCAGGGAAGCCTTTTATCGTTTCCCCGACATCTTTGAGCAAGCCAAAGAAGACTGGGCAAGATTCAAGATGGGACGCGCCCAGGGTCTTTTCACTGCCGAGCAAGCGCGTGAGGTGTTGGGCTGGTTTCGGGATTTCCCGCGTCTGTGGGAAACGATACGCCCTAACTGGTCAGAAAACATTTCTGAAACACAACGCCGTTTTGCGGAGCGCGTAGATCGCTTTGTGTCTGACGTTGGAACCGCCAGTGGTCTGTCGGGCTTAGGTCTTATACCTATCGTGATCGCTGGCGTCATTATTGTCGGCGGTGTCGCGGCGGCCTTGTGGGCCGGCGGCTACATCAAAAAACAGATGAACATTTCGCGCATGATTGACGGCGTGACGGCTGGACGCATCTCGGAAAGCGTTCTACAGGAATCCCTCAAAGAAAGGCCTGGCCTGTTCGGTGATGTTAGCGGGATAATTAAATGGTTGGTGATCGGCGGCGTGGGACTGTTCGCTGTGCTGCCGGCCTTGAAGGCGCGCTATGGGCGGTAACCCGATTAAAGCGAATCAAGTCTTTTTTACGCAAAGGGGCCGCCGGCGTATGGGTTGGATTGGCCGGTCGACACCGACCCGCTATCGCATTGACTATAAAAAACGCTCTGGTCAGAAGGGCTACAGTCACGTCTGGCGCTCTCGGCAAGACGTTGAGTTTGTCGCAACGGGCAAAAAGGGTCGCACAGCGCGGGCGAATGTTTCACGTGCAACAGTCAAGCGGGCGGTCAGTCTGTCGCAGCGCTTTCATGGTTTACGTCCACGCCGGCTGAGTCGCGTTAAGATCACATGGCCGAGGGCGTTAGTTTTGCTCGGCCATGCAGTCCGTATCGACTACCTTTCCGATAAAGAGGACGGCAAGCCGCGCATTTACACGCACGACTTTGATCGACCGGCTCAGGTTTTCGCGTCAGGTAGCGCGAAGGGCGGGCAAAAAAATATGTTGCTTTTGCATGGCAGATTTAATATAACAGAAGAAGGCATTGTTGGTTAGCAAGTTAGGAGGTTTACATGCCTACGATCCCAGTTGTTGAAAATCCACGCCGGCGCTCCAAACGCCGTTCTTACACCGCCAAACAGCGAAGCTACGGTTTCGGTGGGCGCGCCCGTAGGACTCGTTCAAGACGCCGGCGCAACCCGCCGATCCTGGCTGCCTTGAGCAATCCACGCCGGCGCTCAAGACGCAGACCTGCTCGGCGGTCTTATGCCAGGCCATATCGCCGCCGCCGTAATCCGGCCATAATCAAAGGCTTCGATATGATGTCGGGCGTCTTTGTGGCGACTGGCGCTATCGGATCGACCGTCATTCCTGGGCTGATAAGGCGGTTTGTCCCGCAGATCCCGTATACCGGCCCGATTGCTTACGTGGTCAGGTTGGGCGGTACCGCCGCGACCGCGTTCGGCATCGGGTTGGTCACCAAAGATCGGCGGGCGCCACAGTTGGTCTGGGCCGGCGGCCTGGCGCTCATTCTCGTTGATCTCTTTCGTCAATACTTAGCGCCGCGTCTGGGTCTCTCTGGTCTGGGCCAAGAGGGCGATTTCGTTTTGACGGAGGAACTCGAGGACGCCGTTGGCGTGTCCGGCTACGTGGACGCGTCAGGTGATGAGAGTATGGCGGGCTATGTCGAAACCGACTTTAGCCCCGCCGTCATGAGTTAATCTGTACTCGAGAGAAGAAAGGAATATATCATGCCAACCGTAGCAGGAAAAGGTCTCGTATACACTCAGCCGTTGTACGACACTATACACCTGGCCGCCGCCGCCGTAATCGGCAACTTTTTCACTGTACCGAAAGGCGGCCTTCTGGTGGCCGGAGTAAATAAAGATGATCGTCACACCAACCTGGTTCAAGCGGGGCGCTTGGAGCCAGGTAACGAGCTGCAGATCAATGCGATCACGATGCACATTCGACAGTCGGTGCAGGCCGGCGCTCTACCGGCTGACGCTGATATTCGAGCGGTGTTTGCGGGCAATATCCGCATGATGATCGGCGGCTCGACTGAGTTTCTCAAGTTGCCATGCCAGATGATCCCCGCCGGTGGTGCCGACTTCGTCTTTTTCTCGAACATCACCCCCGCCGCGACAGAGTTCTACCTGGCTAACGGCGTGGCCGCGATTCAGAATAAGTGGTATCTCGATCAGCCGCTTACTCTGCGCTCCCAAGAAACGATTGAGGTCATCCTGGAGCACATGGACACGATTGCGGCTGCCGTTCACGTGGTCTTTGTTCTCTGGGGAACGGCGCTCCGGCCGGTACGATAGAAAAGGAACCCCTTTATTGTGGGTGATTTCTTGGTTCTACGGGGGACAAGTCAGTGACCACTGTCCCCTGTAAAAAAACTTTAACACTGTGAGGACGTAATGCCCCAGCGTAAAGAAAATTTCTTTTTCACGACCGGATGGTCGGCGGCTATAGCAGCCGCCGGTGGCATAGCCACGTCAAACATTCTTTTGGCCGCCGATGCACCCTTTTTGTGCTATCGCATTAGCGCCCACGTCAAGCAAGGTGCTGCCGGCTCAGAGGTCTTGGTGACTACTTTCGCCGGTAGCGTGCAGATCAATGAGTCTCAGGTCAATCGGAACTGGTTCAACCTTAACGCTGCGCTGGACATATTTCTTACACCTGGCGCACCGCCGTACGATCTGACGCCGCCGCACCTGTTTGCGGCCAGCACAACCATTGTTGTCACTTTCACCTCGAACGTGGCGACTCGAACCCAGTGTCAGCTCATCCTGCATGGAGCGAAACTTTTCGGAGTGTAACGCGTGACGCATCGAAGGCGCTTTGCTACTTACAATTACGACCAGGGCAGTCGTCTTGTTCAGCCCACTCCGGCCACGCCAAGCGTGGCAACTAAAGAAGTACATGAGGACTTGAACAAGCGCTTACTTGTAGAGGAACAAGCGAAGGCGCGTCTTACTGAGCTACGCGGTTCTGACCAGTCGGTTCTTTTGTTTAACGCGGTCGAAGGCCCGTTTAACAATCCCGCCGACACGACTCCGACTCAAACGATCCTGACGTTCACAGTGCCGCAAGGACGCGTCTTGGTTGTCAGTGGCATCGGTTGGAAACTATCCGATCCGTTCTTGCAGGGTTCCGTCATCTACGAGGTTGAGTTATATGTTGACGGTGGTGCCGTTCCCTTCTGGCAAGACGCTACGCGGGCTATAGTAGGCGGGTCCGGGTTCGGGTTTGCCTTTGGCAGTATGCCGTTCATTTTGGACATTGAACCGATCTATGTTCAGAGCAATTCAACTTTGTCGGCTGTCTTGCGCCGTTACGACACTGCCTTTGTCGAGTATATTGCAGTGGCGGTTATCGTTCGTGGTTGGCTGGAAAAACCGGTGGGTGGAATATGAGTTACGAAGCTACATTGTTTCGCAAAGTGTCGCCCGATCCCCGCGCTCAGGTGTGGCCCTGTACTCAGGCCGCCCACTTTTTCGTTGTTCAGCTTGCCGCCAGTGGCACGCAAGACGTTCAAGTAACGGCTACGCCCTTTAATGCTCATCGTGACTGGCTGTTGGGGACTTTCAACGTCTTGAGCTTTGCAATAAAAAAAGATCGGGAATGTGGCGCCCTTCGCGTTGACATCGATCCAGGTGACGGCACCTTTTATGAATCGTTCATATTTCCCTTGACCGGCGAAGATGTCGTGGACACACTGACGGGGTTTGAAATTGGCGGTCTGGCGGCGCGGTTCATTTTTATCAATGGCCTGGGCCCGCACACTAACGCCTTTGGTTGGGTTCAACTGAGAAGCTGGTAATGGAACAGAATCGCAACAGTTATCAGGTATGGTGGTTGTACGATCAAACCATCACCGCACCCGCCACGATTGTTGTCCCCCTGGGCTGTAATGTGGTCGGTGCTTTTGCGCCGGCTGGCTCAGGTGTGGCGTTGGTCCGAGACTTGCGATATTTCGCCTTTAGTTTCTATTGTGCATATACGACCGCCAGCATCAGTTTGCAAGTAGACGTGGGTGCGTCCACGGCTGCAATGCGACAGTGGTTCTTGCATCCTCATAGCGGCACCTTGTTAGTTGACACTCTTTACAACGTAGCTCCGCCACTCGGCGGTACATCCGGCTGTCTCATAATTGCCACCCAGTTCTTACGGTTGAGTCTTGTGGTTGCTGGCACTGGTAACGTGAGTAACGTTAGTTTTACCGCAAGGGCTTGGAAGGAATGAATGCCAATCTTCGGTAACAATGTGCCCTCTGCTTCTACAGGTTATCTGAATGACAGTTTGTATGGACATTTTGACCTCAGTTTTTTTGCGTCCTGGGGCCTGCCGGTGCCGGCCTGTGTCGTCACAATGGTCTCGATCTATGCTAATGGCTCACCGGCTGCTGAAACGTCTGTCTTGCAATTCGGAATCTATGACGCCAACGTTGGCGCTTATAGTGTCTGGCCGTTGTTGGCGACTACGCCCACAGTTTCAATCGTGGCTGGCGGGCCGGCACGGTGGTGGTCGGTAGTCGTAAACATTCCGTTGGCGGGTGGGCTGTATGCCCTCGGCGTTCTCGATATCAATGGCCCCACCATGACCTGGTCGGCGGGTATCCGTTGGACGACTAAGGTGGTTGGTATGAGTCAAAAAAGCTGGACAGGTGGTATGTTTCCTGATCCCCTGGGGGTTTGTACTACCACCAATATGAACCATTGCCTTTTCGCCGACTACGTTCCTGTTGGAGCGGCTTACACTCCAACGGCAGCGTGTCACTCTCAACCTAAGTGTGGGGAAGGATAGCCAATGAGACCGAGTGCTTTCATGGGTGACCGTCACGATGTTGTCAACGTAGGGCCAGCCGATCCTGCTGCCGGTACTCTATTGACCTGGGCTTGTCCGGTCAATGCCGTTGTGCAGGTCGTTGCTGTCAGGGTACA
Organism: bacterium; assembly: GCA_030629485.1. GTDB lineage: Bacteria > Zixibacteria > MSB-5A5 > GN15 > FEB-12 > JAJRTA01. The sequence continues at coordinate 2,189 of DAOVOW010000038.1, read as the reverse complement.
CTTTACAACGTGTGCTGATGTTGCTGACCGGCTCGTTGAGGTTTACATTCTGGACGGCGGTGTTACTCTGCCCAATACTCCGGCCGCGATTACACAGCCGGCCACCAAAGTCTGGACTTATTTCTTTACAATGGGCATTGCGCCGTTGGATTACACGGCGGAGACTTCTGAGGTCTATCAACCGTTCGGATGCTGTTACCAGTTAGAGACCGGATCGTCTTTGATTGTCAACGCTAACAACATTGCGGCGACAGATCAGATCGCGGGGGTCAAGATTCGATATTTTCTTTGGGATAGGGGTTAGAAGGATAGAAAGCTGGGGACATGATAGACGCTTCACAGTGGCAATCGCTTCGTTACTACCGGCCAGGTGACTTTCGTTACCCTGACAAGTTACACTTTTCAGTAGTCCATGCCCTTGATATACTGACAAGGCGCCTGGGTCTCAAGGCTCACATTCTGTCAGATTGGCGTCCCGTCTCGGCGGAGCGGCCAGGGTCACAGCATCCTTTAGGTCGCGCTGTTGACACTGTTTGGGTCGGCCTCGATCCCTTGAAGGTGCTAACGGAAATCAGGCACAGCGAATTGTTTTCTGGCTTTGGTCTCTATCGCAACGAAAAGGGTTTCCATTCTTTTCATCTTGACACGCGCACTGATAGAACCCCTCAGAGTCCGGCTACGTGGGGGGCCTTGATCTATCGGCAGCCCGATCCGGTAACCGGCGCGCCGGTTCGCACTACTGAGTACACGTCTTTGGATCGCGTTGTCCGGTTTATCTCGACAAAGGCCAAAACTGGTTTGGGGGTCGGCCTTATCGTTCTTGCCGCTCTCGTTCTTTGGAAACTGACGAAAGGTAAATAATGCCGAAAAAAATAGACACGACAGACGGTGACTCCCCCGAGCTCGTGGAGATCGATCACACGCAGGTAGACGACTTTAGTGATCTCTTTGAACCGGACGAAGGTGTCCCCTTTCGGGTCGAGCTTGTCCGCATCGAGCCGGAGACGTGGCAGAACGTTCGCATTCGCGGTTATCTGTGTGACCTGGAGCCAGGCACGACTTACAGTGATGTCAAGAAAAAGTATGGCGGCGGTCGCTTTCGGGCTGACAAACGCAACGCCAGCAGTGGGCGCTATATGGCCGTTCGCAAGTTTGACATATCCCCCTGGATTCCAAAAATTGAAAAAGAGGACGGTCAAGAAGCAACGGGCGCCCTGAGCGTGATCGATCAGCCCAGGTTAGACGTGGGTGGCGTGTCGGTACCTATCAATGAGGTTCAGAAGATCAAAGACCTGGTTCTGTGGATGCGCGCCGTCAGGACGCTGCTGCCAGAGCCGCCGGACTTTAACACTAACCTACTCGGCACGTTTGTTGAGCTTATCAAAGAAAAGTCGTCCCCCCCGTCCGATCCATTGGAGCTTCTGACTAAGTTGCGCGGGGCCGTCCCAGAGATTTTTGACAGATCAGTCGATGGCAGTAATTTATATACATTGTTGCAAGAAGCAATCAGGCAAACCGGATCGATCCTTGCCGGTGGTTATTCACGTCAGCGAAGGACGACAAAACTGCTTAAGGACAAGCCCCAGCCCACTGGCAGGATCGATTCCGGTGCGCCTAAAACAAACCAGGAAGGAGACGAGCCTATGGCACAACCGGAGTTCGGGTTAATGGCAATGCTGGCGGAAGTGATAAACGCTTTTCGTCTCGACCCCCCTAAAGAACCAAAACGGGTCGTGGCTATGTTCGATCACGTCTTTGGTTTGAGCAAAGACAAACGCGCCGAGATGAACGCGTTGCGTGAGGTTGGTCTGGACATTGCCGAGAATCAACTGACCGAGGACTTTGCCGAGGATGCATCCCTACGGGAAAAGTTCACGATCTATTATACTGAAATCTTTGACCTCTACACCGATCCTGAAAGGGAAACACCATGAACCTTGTCAACACGTCTGCCGATCAAAAAATCTGTCCGTTTATGAGCGGGCGGCCCATAGCGGTTGCCATGCCCCAAGTTATCGAACATCAAAACGCCCAGGCCGTTACGGCAATGATGGTTCCCTGTGCGAAGGAAAAATGTGCCCTGTGGGCCGCCGACTCATGTTCTTTAGGTCAAGGGCCGTTGACTGCGGTAGTGGGAAACGTTGCGGTCGGGCTGACGGACGTGGCCGCCGGCCTCGAACCCTTCAATG
>DAOVOW010000329.1 GCA_030629485.1 bacterium | reverse complement strand
TTACGTCGCGCTCGCACCTTATGGACAATCAATAATACCACCAGGCCGATCAATAGCGGCCAGGCGATCCGATTATAGGCTTCAAAATAATACTCGACCGCGGATAGATTCTCAACAAGTTTATGCGCCGCCAGAAACAGCAAACCGCTGAATAGCAGATAAGAGACTGTTGAGAACAGAATCATACGCCCGGCGGGATACCGGCTGATTCCGGCGACCACGGCCAGCACCACCCGCATCCCCACGATGAAACGTGATGCGACCAGAACCACTGCCCCCCATTTTCGGAAGCGCTCTTCCATTCGTTCGACATCGGACGCGGAGAAGTACCTGAAGTCTTTCCGAACGAAGTATGAGCGTCCGAACCGACGACCCAAAGTGTACCATAACATCACCGACGCAATTCCACCAATGACGATGATTATCATTGTAAGGACGAGGTCCAGCCGGCCGAGAGCAACCAACCCACCGGCTGCGACGATAACAGAATCGCCCGGAAAGGGCGGGAAGACATTCTCCACGAAACAGGCAGTGAAGATTGCCAGGTAGACCCAGACAGATCCGTAAGCGAAAATGAGGTCGAGTAGTTGATTGATCTGTTCCGGGTGTTCACTCATCGGATGCTATCAGACAAACTGCCTCGGCGGCGATGCCTTCCTCTCGGCCCACGAATCCAAGGCGCTCGGTGGTCGTTGCTTTGATATTGATTCTTGAGGTATCGCTCCCCAACACTTTTGCTATCCGCTCGCACATGGCAGGAATATGCTGTGAAAGGCGCGGTCGTTGCGCCATGATAGTGGCGTCGATATTGACGACTACCCGGTACCCCGCAGCCTGAACCTTGCGCCACACTTGCCGCAACAGATCAAGCGAATCCGCGTCTCGGTAGGCAGGATCGGATGGTGGGAAGTGTCGTCCGATGTCGCCCAGACCCGCCGCGCCCAACAGCGCATCCATAATAGCGTGCACGAGAACATCCGCATCACTGTGGCCCTCCAGTCCCTTTTCAAACGGAATCTCAACCCCGCCGACGATAAGAGGCCGCCCAGCCACCAGACGGTGAACGTCGAATCCATGACCAACTCTAATCACCATCGTCGGACTCCCTCATAAGTAACGATCCTACGATATCGAAGTCCGTCTGCGTAGTCACCTTCAGGTTAGGTCCGGTCGGTTCCACCACTTTCACTTTGAACCCTGCGGCCTCAATCAACGCGGCATCGTCGGTATAGCGATCGGGGTTATTCTCAGTTGCTCCTCTCTCATACGCGGCTTTGATCAGATCGTATTGAAATACTTGTGGGGTCTGTGCTCCATATAGCAACGTGCGGTCAAGCGTGGCTAAAATGAATCCATCCTGCACACGTTTCACGGTGTCGCTTATCGGCGCGGCCAGGATTGCTGCTCCCTCCTGTTGCGCTGTCGAGACAACACGATCTATATCATCCGGTGTTACCAGCGGTCGGGCGCCATCATGGATGGCCACAAACCGCGTGGACAACGGCAGCGATTTTATTCCCCGATAAACCGACTCAAACCGGCTGTCGCCGCCTATGACGATCTTGGTGATTTTGTCGAAGCCGTAACGATCAACAATATGTTCAGAGGCATAGAGCAGATTTTCCTCGGCCACGACCACGACAATCTGATCGATCTTTTCAGCCGCTTCGAATCGCCTGATGGTCCAGGCCAACATCGGTCGTCCGGCGATTTCGCGAAACTGCTTGGGAACAGCCCCCTCTAACCGGCTGGACTTCCCGGCAGCGACTATAACGGCGGCGGTTTTCATGACGTTGTAATATAATGGGTGACCGACACTCGAGGCAACCATTGATAACCGCCACTTCCGGCATCCGGTAATCGTACCGAAAAAAACAGGGGTGCCACCGGCACTTTTTTGTTGAACTATCGGCCTGCTGATTCGATATAAAGAATACACAGGAAAGGAGGTGGTCGGATGGATTATGACAAATGTGAGGTGACTGATACTTAGTCGCTGTTTCCAACCGCGCCGGTTGGGGCGCGATAAGTAAATCCCAACAGTTTACCGACCTGATGGTTATTGCCAAGCCATCAGGTTTTTTGTGCCGCCTGCCAGGTGCCGGCCTGCAATTATCCGCATATCCACCCCCTCTAAGAAAAACCCATTCTGCCGATAACTATAGGGTATGGCCAAAAGAAAGGGAACAGCCTCATGGCGATCATAAAGGCAGGCCCGCCCAAGATGGATCAGCCCGACTCGGCCGCGTCGGAACAATCGATCTATGTTGCCAATACCAAGATCGACAAGAATGGTGTGGCCTGGATAAGAAAACCGATCTGGCTGCGACAGGATTACGTGAACAAGCTCAAGGTGATTTCTCACTTTCAAGGCAAGACGACCCAACAACTGCTCGACAGTTGTCTGGGTGAACTGGTCAACAGAGTCTGGGACAACACCGCGGCTCGGGAGGAAATGGTCGGCAAGGCGACCGGTAAGGTCAAGGCTGCAAAAGACACCGAGCCCTGAGTGGTACAAGGCGTTCGATATTCCCCTGTCGGCAATTGGCCTGTTTCACTCCTGAACAGTCTGTCTGATACCATTCAAAACCGCCCGCGATATCACCGATAAAAGTACTTTGAGGGAGCCGACGAAGGCCGGCGCACCGATCATGAAATCTACACTTCCAAACCGGAGGTCGTTTATGCGTTTCCCGAAATCAACCGTCCTGCTAACCGTCATCCTGCTGGGATCGGCAGCCCACTACTGTCGCGCCGATGTCAACGTCGGTCTGTCGATCGGAGACGACGGTATCAAGAGTTTCTACCTCGCCATCGGCGAACATTACAAGGTCGAAGAAAGAATCGTTGTCAAAGCAAAGAAAAGCAAGATTCCTGACGAGGAACTCCCGGTGGTTTTCTTCCTGGCCAAACACGCCCAGGTATTGCCTGGCATAATCATAAAGCTCCGCCTGAGCGGTATGCCGTACATGGAGATTTGCCTCAAGTACGGCTTGACGGCCGAGGTATTCTACGTTCCCATGAAGCGCACGCCGGGGCCACCGTATGGCAAAGCGTATGGCCACTTCAAGAAGAAAAAGAAGAATGACTGGAAGTCGATTCGGTTCACCGATATTGAGATTACGAATTTCGTGAACCTGAAGTTCATCAGCAGCCATTACGGTCACTCACCGGATGAAGTGGCCGGGATGCGTGCGAACGGCACGAGCTTTGTGACCATCCACGGCAAGGTGAAAAAGGCCAGGGGACCGAAGGAGAAGCTGGCAACCTCGGCACCGGAGAAGTCCAAGGGCAGAGGTAAGGGTAAGAAGAAGTAGCTGCGAAGTGGCTGTCAGGCGAGTCGGCTGACAGCACCTGAAACGACATAGTGAAAACTTACAAGGACCGAAATATCACCAAGGTTATGTCGTGGTTTCGGGCGACCCCGTCTGACGGCCTTTTCATTCTTAGACGATCAGCATCGCGTCGCCGTAGCT
>DAOVOW010000162.1 GCA_030629485.1 bacterium | reverse complement strand
CAATCCAGATCACGGCCGAGCATTGGCTGTCGGTGTCACCGGACGGCGGTTCGATAGAGCCGTTCGGTTCCACCTCTGTCGACGTCAAGTTTAGCGCTACGGATCTTGAGACTGGCCTGTACAGCGGGCAAGTGCTGGTGTCGTCCAATGATCCGGACACCCCGTCGTGGAGTCTGCCGGTCAGCCTGACGGTAGCCGCCTGGGTTTGCGGGGACATCGATGGCAGCGGTTCCGGCCCTGATATCGGCGATCTGGTTTATCTCGTGGACTATATGTTCTCAGGTGGGCCGCCGCCTCCGGTGGAGGCTGCGGCCAATGTTGACGGCGTCAACGGCATCGACATCGCCGATCTTGTATACCTGGTCGATTTTATGTTCAACGAGGGACCCGCGCCGACCTGTCCTTAGTATCGGCAAAATCGGCTCATACCGGCGTATTAAGCTGGTCGATCGGGTGGCCTTAATCCAGCCGCTCCGCTTCATTTTAGAGCGGTTTGGGGGCAGACTATTGGGCGGTCCGGTACCCTACTCCTCGGCATAACGGGCATTTTGTGCAAAAGGCGCTTGATTTTGCGGCCGGAATGACTAATTTTAGAGCGCCTTTTTTTGATTAAGCCTTTTCATGGTGTGGTACGTCATAGAGAAGGTGAAACACTTAGTAGGAAAGAGCTAAAGAGTTATGTTGAAGAAAAAGAGTCTGGTGGTCACAACCGCTATTCTGATTTGTTGTGTTCTTACTCAGAACGCCTTCTCTCGTCAATCTCTGAATTACACCGAGGGTAAGGGCCGGGATCGTCTTTTGTCAACGGCGCTACCGGTCGAAGAGATCGCGGAACACAATGTCGGTCTCATCCAGTTGGCAGTTGCCAACAATGGAACGTTCGGGATAGAGTACGTGGCGGATACCCGAGATGCCTTCACTGGTGAGCCAATCGCGTTTTCTTGCCAGTATCCCAAGGACTCCCGCATTCAGTATCTGTTCGGCGCCGCATTCTGGATCGGCGCCGTAGTGGGACGGGACACACTAGTCTCGGTTGGTGCCGATGGTTGGCAGTGGGTTTATGAGATGTTCCCGGACGAGGCCCCTTTTGGGAAGATGGTCTACCGATCGATTACCGATCCGACTAAACCTCAGTTCAAGGACGCTGTTTCGGAGCAGGACTATATCTCTGTCTACTATGACACGCTTACCCAGGGAGTTCCCCCCGATTTCTTCGGACGTCCTCACGTACCCTTAAACATCGAGGTCACGCAACGTTCCTTCGCCTGGTCCTATTCCTATGCCGAGGACTTCATTCTCTTTGATTATGAAATCAAGAATATCGGCTCGAAAGAGTTGACGAACGTTTATATGGGTGTCTATGTCGACGCCGATGTTTGCTTCGACTGCCAGGGTACGAACCAGGGGTTCGCCGATGATCTCTGCGGATTTCTTCATACTTACCGATCCAGCTACGGTGCCTGCGAGTATGAAGACACGGTTTTTATCGCCTGGATCGCCGATAACGACGGTGACTTTAAGGAACCGTACGAGTCCGGATTTCACCCTGCTCCCCATGTAACGGCGACGAGAATTGTTCGGACACCGGCTGAAGAGATGGAGGTTAGCTTCAACTGGTGGATCGGTAACGGCAACCCATCGCTGGACTTCGGACCTCGAGAGAGATCCTTCAAAGGTGTCTGGGAGGAAGAATTGCGCGACTATGGCACGGGCGGACTCGGTACCCCGGAAGGTGACGGTAACAAGTACTACGTTCTCAGAAACAAAGAGTTCGATTACGATCAAGTATTCACTGGCTCCATACAACCCAATGACACGCTGTGGCTCTACCCCGCCGATCAGGAGCAGGCGGACCTCTTCGCCACCGGCTATGACACTCGGTATCTGTTGTCGTTTGGTCCCTTCAATATTCGCCCCGGTCAGACATTGCCGATCTCGTTTTCTTACGTGGCCGGTGAGGACTTTCACACGGTCGACGGCAACCTGGATAATCTGCCTGATAACCCGAGTGAGTACTACGCCAATTTGAATTTCTCCGACCTTGCTCTGAACGCCACCTGGTCGTCATGGATCTATGACAACCCGGGAGTCGACACCGACGGCGACGGCGATTCCGGGAAGTCTCATATCTGCTGTACCGACTCAACCTTCGAACGTGTAGACACAATCGTGGACACGAACCTTACCGATACCATCTTTGACACAGTGTATGTTTACACTGTCTGTGACACCTTCTGGTACGAGGGAGACGGCGTACCCGATTTCAGAGGAGCTTCTCCGCCGCCGCCACCTGATTTCTGGATTGAACCGTCAGTCGGCAAGCTCAGCATCAGGTTTAATGGTCTGCGCAGCGAGACAACCAGAGATGTGTTCTCCCGCAATTTTGACTTTGAGGGATATCGCGTGTATATCGCCCGCGACGAGCGGCCGGGCAGCTACGGACTGGTTGCATCATACGACCTGGAAGACTATAATAAACTGGTCTACAATCCAAATCTGCCCGGATATGAACTCCGCGACATTCCGTTTACCATCGACGACCTGAGGTGCCTCTACGGCGACTCTTGTCTCGATATGGAGTTTGATCCCGAAAGCTACACTCGCAGCAGCCCATACATACTCCCTAATTACCCTGAATCGATGTTTATCTTCACACCACAGGATTTCAACGTCTCCGAACTGGGTGTCGACACACCGATTCGAAAGATCTATCCCGATCAGCCGCGGCCGATCGTCCTCAATCCCGATTCGGCACAACCGGGTGAGCTAACCGAAGACGGTTATTTCAAGTACTATGAATACCGCATCGATATCAACGATCTCCTGCCGACAGTGTCTTACTACGTCAGTGTGACCGCCTTTGACTACGGATCTCCGGAGTCCGGTCTGACCTCGCTGGAGTCAGCGGTCACGTTGTCTACCAAGCAGGCCTATCCGCTCAATTCTTGGGATGACGTCCAGCGCGAGAACCTCGAGGTGTACGTGTATCCGAATCCTTACCGGATCGATGCTGACTATCGCGAGCGTGGTTTCGAGGGTCGTACCATGTCGGATCGACCGCCGGACCGCACGCGTGTCATCAATTTCGCCAATCTGCCGCCCAAGTGTACCATCCGCATCTTCACCATCGACGGCGACATGGTAAGGGAGATTGAACACGACTGGAAAGCCATGGGAATGGAAGACGATCCCATGGCAACCCACGAAGAATGGGATCTGATAACGCGTAACACGCAGATGGTTGTCTCGGGTATGTATTACTGGACCGTCGAAGATGAAAACGGTGATGTTCAGATCGGCAAGCTCGTGGTGATCATGTAAAAACCCCTGAAGGTTACATCCAGCGATTAACGACCGCCGCGCCTTCTGGTGCGGCGGCCTTTTCGTGATCCACCGCCGGGTTACATCTTGCCCGGATAAGTCAACAGCTTTCCAAATAGGAAAACAGTTCGAAAGATAACATGACCGACCATGAAGACGACAAACCTCTTGAGTACCCCATAGATGGGACTCTGGACCTGCATATGTTTTCGGCCCGGGAGACTCGCGAAGTAGTGCTGGAGTATATCGCGGCCTGTCTGAGTCGGAGAATCCATTCACTCCGCATCGTCCACGGGAAAGGACGCGGCGTCAAGAGACGCATCGTGCAATCTGTCCTTGCCGCTCATCCTGATGTCGCGCACTTCTACCATGAGGGAGGCAGTGGCGGTAGTTGGGGCGCAACTGTCGTCAATCTCAGGGAACCGTGATCGGTCCCTTAGTGGAGGGCGCACCAAAACGAAGCCCCGCACCGTACGCGAGGCTGCTTTTACGTCGGCCCGATGGTACCGTTCAGAGCCGCTTTCCCGGTCATTTCTCTATACGGCGGATGTAGACCCACAGAGCCACCACCAATACCGTGATGAACAGGGTGGCCAGGCCGAGACCCTTGCGACGGAAGTAATACTCATCTACCAGTGCCGCCGAGTTGGTTCGGACCTCATTCGCTTTTTGGTAGCCCGCCTCGGCTATGGAATCGACCGTGTCGGCGGCCACAGCGTGGGTCTGCCTTTGCGTCGCAACCAACAACTGCTGGACCTCCTTGAGCCGAAACTCTTCGTCGGTGGTCATCATTCCCTTGGCGATGACATCCTCAAGCGAGGTACGCGCTTCATCATAGGCCGTGGCCAGTTTCTCAACCGCTTGTGACATGGCGGCCGCCGTGGCGAGTCCCCCGGTGCCGTCATCTTCGGCGTGGCAGTTGATACACAGCGCCGGTTCTTCGGCGCCGAGCATTTTGTCGAACGGTTGTTCGATCAGATGATTCGAGTGACACGTTTCGCACATCGGAAAATCGTTTTCCTCAAAAGCGGTTCGATGCGGTGAAGCATTGAAAAGTTCCGCCTCGATCGCATGGCAATTGCCGCAGACGAACGAGAGCGACGCCACACCCGGCGGCGCCGCGCCGTGGTTGCCGTGACAATCATTACAGACCGGCGCGCCGAGGTCTTTGCGCTCCAAAAGCGCCTTGCCATGAACGGATTGGCGGTATTTTTCGAATTGGTCGGTCGGGATATCGTAGTCCGCCATGTGCTCTGCGTCAGCATGGCAGTTAGCGCAGGTCTGCGCCAGGTTCAACGGATGTGTAGTCGAGTGCGGCGTCCTGGCGTTGCCGATCTGATGGGCGCCGTGGCAGGAGACACAGTTTGCCACTTTGGTATCTTTGTCGCCGAACAGACGTTGACCGTGGATGGAGGTCCTGTATTTGGCTAACTGGTCGGTCGGTAGCGACGGGTTGTGTTCGTGCATGTAGGAGGCGCTGCCGTGGCAGCGAGCGCAGAAATCAGGCACTTCGAGATGGCCTGGAACACCACGCCAGTCAGGGGACTGACGCACCTCATCCATGTCCTCAAGCGACGGATCACCGCCGTGACAGTCGGCACAGGCAAGAGCCTTCTGGATGTGAATGTCGCGAACGATCAGGTATGACGGACCGGTTTCTTCGTCCTCAAAATCCTGGTGACAGGTGAGGCAGTTGTTGTTCCGGGCCGTCGTCGTCGCGGCGCTCATCGTCAGAATCCCGAGGAGCAGCAAAAACAATCTGATATTCTTCACAGCCGTCTCCTATTCCAGAATGTATCCCAACGCCGTCATGACGATGACGAAGGCCAGGACAAATACGCCGAACGCCGTAAACAGCTTCGATGGCTGCCCCTTGGCGGATTTCCGATTCAAGTATGGTACCAGCGTCCAGATGAGACCGCCGATAGTGAACACGGCGATGCCGAACAACTCACCCTCGATCAGCCAGACGTGGGCCGGCAGCATCTTGAGCGCCTGGAAGGCGAACATAAAATACCACTCCGGCCGGATCACCGCCGGCGGCGGCCCAAAGGGGTCGGCCTTGGCTCCCAGAGGCCAGTGCACGGCGCCGATACCATCGGGAAACAGCACCGCCAACACAGCCAGTATGTTCAGCACGATCAACCATACAAGCAGATCTCGCAGCAGGAAATTCGGAAAGAACTTCCGATAACGTTTGTCGGATTCAGGTT
>DAOVOW010000164.1 GCA_030629485.1 bacterium | reverse complement strand
GCTGAACATCGACGCCGGCAGGTTAGGGTTGAACCTGGTGCGGATTCTCGCAGCATCATTTCTGGCGTTCCATGTGGCCGGGCTGCTGCCGTATCATCCTGAGCCGACCGGGTCGGAGGTGCTTGATCGGACCATCAATCTCGTGATACCTCTGGTCGTAGCGGCGGTGCTGTATATTCTGTTCTGTTTCGTTTTTCGTGTGCGCGAGGTGACCAAACTGGTCGGCCTGTTGAAACGCAGAAAACCTTCGAATGAATAAATGAGTCGCAAGTACCCGGCTGTATTCTTCCTCCTGTTTGTCCTGGTGGGGATTGTCCTGGCCGACCAGGCCCGATGGCCGGCTGAGTGGTATCTGTTATCGGCCTTGATACTGTGCCTGATCGGCATCGCTCTCTTCCGTACATCACAGAAGGCGGCCGCGCTTTTGTTCGGCCTGTTCATGCTGTCGTTTTCGGGCTATCATTTCAGTATCCGCTACTACGATATCGGGCCGGGTCATATCAGCAACTTCGTCACCGACGGCGAGCGTTACCAGATTTTTGGCCGGGTGATCGACTGGCCGCTTCTCAAGAGCAGCGGCACCGAGATCAAGATCTCCGTTGACTCCCTCGGACCGCCGGTCGAGCGGGCGGTTTACGGCGCTATCCTGCTGAAGGTCCACGACAGCACAACGGCCTTGCAGCGCGGTGATCGGATTGAGTTTCGAAGTCGAGTCTATAATATCAAGGGAGGACGCTCTCCCGGTGGCTTTGACTATCGACGCTATCTCCACCTGAAGGGAGTCTTCGGTGTCGTCTACCTGAATAACCTGCTCGATGTCCGCCTTGATACCGAAGGCCGGTCGACCATCCTGAGTTGGATAGACAAGCTGCGCAGTGAGATTACGGCGAGTTTCTATCGCAACCTCGGTGAAGCCGGCGCCTCGCTGGCGGCCGGTTTTCTGATCGGCGAGATCCGGAACATCTCGCCGGAAGTGTACCAGCGCTTTCGCGATTCCGGTACCCTGCACCTGTTGGCGGTGTCGGGTTCCAACGTGGCATTGGTGCTGGCCTTCGTGATCATCATGCTGCGACCGTTGGCCCTCAGGCGGCGCAGCCGATCGCTGGTCCTGTTCATGGTGATTGTCGTTTTTGCCATGCTGTCCTATGGTGAGCCGTCGGTGATGAGAGCGTCGATCATGGCGTCGCTGATTATCGGGGCTGGTCTGGTGCAGCGACGGTACGACCTCAACAATGTCATAGCGGTAGCAGCTCTGATAATCCTGCTATATGATCCCGCCCAGCTTTTCGATGTCGGATTCCAGCTTTCCTTTGTGGTCGCCTGGGGGCTCATCTATCTGCTGCCGAGAATTCATGCCCTCTTCGCCGGATACCACGGGCGACGGTGGTATCGATGGCAGGTTCTTCCGATAATGTTTTCTCTGGTCGCTCAACTCTGTTCGGCTCCGTTGATCGCTTTTTATTTCCAGCGGGTGCCGCTGATTTCTCCGTTGGCCAACCTGGTGATTGTGCCGTTAGTGTCGTTGGCGGTCGTCGCATCATTGTGTCTGTTGTTGGCCGATCTGATTTTCTCGTTATTGGGAGCAATGGTCGGATCGCTGCTCAATCTACACATGAATTTGATCCTGTATCTGCTTGCCTTCTTCGGTGGTGACCGGGTTCCTGTCTGGCAGGTTGCCAAACCGTCCTGGATCGCGGCTGCCGCCGTGTATTTCGTGCTTGGGGTGGGAGCGCCGGCCCTGGGCAGCCGTCGCTGGCGTCGGATTCTTGTGTTTGGTTTGCTTCTGCTGGTCAACCTGGCCCTGGGGCTGCAGTTCGGGAGCGCTCCGGGGCGTGACAGTCTGGATGTTTTCAAAATACCGGGAGGGGTCTGCTCTGTTCTCAAGCACTCGAATAGCGTCGCCGCCGACATGATCATCACCGGCGTCCTTGGACGATCCTACCAGATCGATGAGAAGATCCTCGCACCCGCGCTGGTCGCTTTGGAGGTCGACAAGATCAACAACCTGGTCATTCTATCCGCCGAGTTCGGGGCGATTGACGACCTTCTTCGGCTGGCATCAGAGTACGAGGTCGAGCATCTCTATGTTCATGCTGATAACAAGGCGGCCTTTACTGATGTCGCAGGTTCGATGGGGGCGCCCTTTGACAGCTTGAGCACAGCGTATTTCTCCGGCCACATCGAGTTCGCCGAACCGCTAAGGGACGGTTGGCGCGCTGGCGATGATGGTGCTGAACTGACGGTCGGTTCGGCGCGGATCATGTTTGTGGACTATCCGGACTACCGATTTCTTGAGCGTCTCAGATCGCAGCCTCCTGATATCCTGATAGTTGGCCGTTCAATCGACCGCCTGGCTCCGGTCTACGACCGGTTGCGGCAAGCCGGCACCGGTTATCTAATAGCCGCCGGGGTGAGCAGATCGGCGACCCGGGAGAGTACCGATGCCACTGTCCGGGCGGCGGCGGTCCAACCCGGTTTTTTCATCGATCTGAGTCGCCTGGGGGGGATCAGGTTGCAACTGCAAGATCATCCATCACAAGCCGTTCGGCTAGTCTCAGGGACCTGAGATTGGTCTCAAGGTATCCGTCGGTACGCCCGATAATCTAATAGAAGTACCCGAAGTGCGGGTTGTTATTGGTGTACCTGATTCCAGAGGGAGACAAATTGAGTCTGTCCGGTAATCTCAGAACGGTTTCCTTCCCGGATATACTGCAGCTACTGGCTACCGGGAAAAAGACCGGCGTTTTGGAAGCGAAGACGGCCACCAGACAGAAAGAGGTGGCCTTCAAAAACGGCAATATCATCTACGCTTCATCTATCAACAGCACCGAGGACCTGCTGGGGAACATGCTGCTCCGGCGCGGCAAGATATCGAAGGCCGACCTCGAGCGCGCCATCACCCTCCACAAGCAGACCGGACGTCAGTTGGGTACTACCCTGATCGACATGGGTCTGTTCGACAAGCATGAGATAGGCGAGTGCCTCAAACTGCAGATCGAAGAGATCGTCTACAATCTCTTCAGTTGGCGCGAGGGTGACTTCACATTCCACGAGGACGCCAAACCGAAGAACGCCCCCTTCACTGTCGAGATGAACACCATGAACGTGGTCATGGAGGGCACTCGGCGCATCGATGAGTGGATGGAGATTCAAAAGGTTCTGCCATCAGATGACGCCCTGCTGGACGTGGTGGCGTCGCCGAAAACCAACCGTGAAGAGATCAGATTGTCGATGGATGAGTTTCGCATCCTGGCGCTGATCGACGGCGAACGTACCGTCCCCGACCTGATAAATCTCTCGCCTATGGGGGAGTTCGTCACCTGTCGGTCTATCTACGGGCTCATGACCCAAAAGCTGGTGGAAGCGGTAGGCTCGCGGGGCGAAGAAGAGGTGGAAAAAGAGGATGAAGAGGAAGTTCTGCTGTCGATAGTGTTTCACCTGTACAACCAGTGTTTCTTCCGCATCCGTTCGGCGGTGGAAGTGGTGGTCGGTGAGAGCAATACCTGTCTGGCTCGGTTTTCAACCCAGTATCGCGGCGGTCTGCTGAATTTTTTCCCGGGTTTTGACCCGTCCTCAGAATCGCGGCCGACGCTGGATAAGTTCCTGACTGCTGTGAGAGCTTTACCGGCGACCACCCGGTACCATCAACTGATGGCTGGGCTGGAGACTATGCTCAGTGAGCAACTGTCGTACGTCTTTAGCCTGCTGGGCCAGGGGACTTTCCGCCGAGCTACCGGCAGCGTCAAGAAGGAGATATCCGGGCCCTTGTCGTCTCGTCGCGAGTTGGTGATGCGGTATGGTCTTGATGAGAGTTTTTACCAGACACTTCGGCGGGCGGACAAGGTAGTTAAGATGGTAAAAGGTTAAGTGAGGTTGAATATGAGACGTTATGCAGCTATTCCCGCGGGTTTGATACTTCTTTTGAGTCCAGCGGCCCATGCCGCCAATCTGGCTGTGATTACGAACCCACCGACTATTTTCAATCTGGTGGTGCTGGTAGTAGCCGTGGTCGGTCTGGTGGGCGCCTTTCGCGTGACCGATCTGGTTCGAGGCGGATTGCTCCTCAAGAGTTGGCAGTTGTTTGTTGTCGGCTTCATAGTCCTGGCCCTGGCCCAGGTAGCCGCCCTGTTGCACGCCTTTGAATTCGTGAGCATCCCGAGCTTTGTGGTGCCGCTTCTGTTGGTTCTCATGGTCGGATTGTTCGCATACGGCGTACACGAGGCCCACCGAACGCTCAGTTGAGAGTAGATTTAGGTTGACATAATCGCGTGCAATGACAATACTTATCAATCGGCCAAGTTTGCTGTATTGGTAAGGGATTACTAAATTTAGGCTTACAGTTGTACCGTGACCAATGCCTCTGAAATAGACAGTCGAATTGCCAAGTGTCAAAAGATCCTGGACCAGGATCCCAACTCACAGATCTTCGCTGCGTTGGCTGAAGCCGTGCGTCGCAAAGGAGATCTGAAGAAGGCGTTTCGGGTTTGTCAGAATGGTCTGAAAGTGCACCCGTCGTATGGGTCGGCCCATGTCGTCATGGCCAAGATCAATCTTGACCGGCAGTTGTTCGATTGGGCCGAGATCGAAGCTTGCAAGGCGGCTGAGTGCGATGGTTGGACCCGAGCGACGGAGGTGTTGCTGGCGGAGATCCATATCTACAAGGGGGAGTTTCAGCAGGCTATCAAGCTCCTCAAGAAGTTGCACCAAAGCGATCCCGCCAGTCCGCATATCACCAAACTGCTTTCTATTGCCCGACAGATTCCTCAGCGACACGCTATGATGGTCGGCGAAGCAGCTTCGGTCACTACGGCGCAACCAGCCTCCGTAGCGTTCGGGGACCACGAAGGTCACGATGAGACCGTGACCGTTGGTCGGGCAACAATGACGGATTCGCACCAAGCCGATGATAGCGCGGCGCCGGATGTCGACCAGATACTCGAATGGGTAATCGCCCTGCCGGGTGTTGACGGCGCCTTATTCACCAACCATGAGGGACTAGTGGTTAAGTCACAGTGGGCCATGCGCATGGATCGCAATGTCTGCGGAGCTGTCGGCTGTGAGATCAGCCGCAAACTTGATCAGACGCTGATGGATAGTTGTTTCGGCAAAGTCCATACGGTGCTGATAGAAACCGGCGACCGTACTATCTACACCATACGCGCCCACGCCGGCATGTTTCTGTTTGTGGCCAACAGTAAGAGTAACCTGGGTGCATTGAGAATGAAATTAGATGCTCTGCTCACGCGGCAGGGTCGGAATTAAAGGGGTCATCATGGAGATTAGCTCTCGCATAGCCCGTCAGTCTGCTCTGTATTCGCTCGTGCTGTTGATCGTGCCGCTGGTCATGTTCCCGGAGCAATTCGGCGCATCGGTGCTCAAACCGTCACTCATCAATATCATGTATGAGTTGGTCTTCTATGGCCTGGTGATCTGGATGTTATGTCGTCGGGCGACACTGATGCAACTGGTCCAGGCGGCGGGTGTCTGTTTCGTGTACCGGTTGGGTC
>DAOVOW010000394.1 GCA_030629485.1 bacterium | reverse complement strand
GTTTGAACAGTCGGCGATTCTGACTGTCGACGGAGTGGGCGAGTGGGCCACCGCCGCCTACGGTGTGGGTGAAGGCAATCGCGTGCGTTTGTTCTCGGAGATGCGCTACCCGCATTCGGTCGGCCTGTTGTACTCGGCCATCACCTACTACCTTGGTTTCCAGGTGAACTCGGCCGAGTACAAGGTGATGGGACTGGCGCCCTACGGCCAGCCGGACTATGCCGAGTTGATCGAAAAAGAACTGGTAACGATCCACGACGATGGCTCCATCCATCTTAACATGGACTATTTCGATTTTCACTTTGGCATCAGGATGACCGGTCACAAGATGGAGACTCTGTTTGGTCAGCCCCGGCGCGATCCGGAGAGCAAGCTGGAGTCGTTTCATGAGAATGTAGCTGCATCAATTCAGGCGGTGACTGAGAAGGTCGTTCTCAAGATGGCGCGTCACGTGCGCCGGGAAACAGGGTATTCACAACTGTGCATGTCGGGCGGCGTGGCCCTCAACTGCAAAGCCAACGGTCTGGTCTTGAAGGAAGGTATCTTCGACCAGGTGTACGTTCAGCCCGCTTCCGGTGATGCCGGTGGCGCTGTGGGTGCTGCTCTCTATGTCTACCACAAACTGACCGGCGATGAGAAACGTCCCCAACCCGCTTTCGGTATCGGGCCGGATTTCGCGGACAAAGAGATTCTCGAGTTTCTACAGGACAACGAAGTTGCCTTCATCGACGGCGAGCCGTCTGAGCAACTTAGCCGTCTGGCCGAAGAAATCGCCGGCGGTCGCATCGTTGCTGTCTACCAGGGCGCGATGGAGTTCGGTCCCCGGGCGCTCGGGTTTCGTTCGATCGTGGCCGACCCGCGCGACAACAGGATGAAGGAAAAGATCAACGCCGCCGTCAAATACCGCGAGCCGTTTCGTCCTTTTGCACCTGCTGTGCTGCTTGAGTATGCCTCCGAATACTTCGACTGCCGGGAAGCTTCTCCATTCATGCTGTTCAACTACCGGGTGCACGATGCCAAGCAACAGATAATTCCGGCCGTCACTCATGTCGATGGTTCCTCGCGAATCCAGACGGTGGCCAGAGATGAAAACCCTCTGTTTTACGATCTGATAGAATGCTTCAGGAAACTGATCGGCTTTTCGGTGGTGTTGAATACTTCATTCAACCTGCGAGGTCACCCTATCGTCAACACGCCGGAGGAAGCGTTTGCTACTTTCTGTTCCGGCGGTATTGACTTTTTGCTGATGGGCCGATATCTAATAGATAAACGACAAGTGCCGAGCGAAATCCAACGCCGCTTCCTTTTTGAGAAGGGTCTCGACTGATCGCTTGGTGATCAGGCAGTTAATGTTTAGCCGGACAGGTTGAGTGTTATGTTCCGACGACTGCGGATCTTTTCCGAATTTTTCTACTTCCTGAAGACCTCAAAGAAATGGTGGTTGGGACCTATCCTGATCTTTCTGATATTACTGTCACTACTGGTAGTATTCACGGAATCATCGGCCCTGGCGCCTTTCATCTATTCCCTTTTCTAAACTCCAGCACCGGACGATCCAATGCCAGCAAACCATGCCTCACCCTCGTTGACGGTCAGGTTGGTCGGGGCGCTGCTCTCGGTAATTATCTTCCTGGCCCTGGCCGAACTGGTCCTGGCGATCATCCAGCCGAACTTGTACCACCGCAATCAGTTTTTCCCTCGTAACCGCGACATAGATTTCCCGGAGGTATACCAGCGCGATGCCCGGCTGATGTGGCGCTTCCGACCAAGTATCACGACCACTTCGCGGCTGTTCAGCGACCTCGACTACACCATCAACTCAAGCGGCATGCGTGGTCCGGAGATAACCGAACGCAAAACGGGCTGTCGCATTATCGCCCTGGGTAACTCATGCACCTTCGGCTGGGGCGTGGCATTCGAGGATACCTGGACACATCAGTTGGAGGGGATACTGAACGAGCAGTTGCCAGGGGTCGCGGTCGAGGTGATCAACGCCGGTGTGCCGGGTTACAGTTCATATCAGGGGAAACAGTATATCGAAAGCAAACTGCTTTCACTGGAGCCGGACATGGTGCTTGTCATGCTTGGCTTCAACGATCACTACCCGGCCGGACGCGGCAAGACCGACAGTGAGCAGAAACTTGACAACGCTTTGCTGATTGGGGCGCAGAACATGCTGGCGCGCCTGAGGCTCTATCGATTGTTCAGGAAAGCCTTTCTGTCACTCTCCAGCGATGACACCCCCGCCCGCCTCGACGACTTGCAAGGCGTCAAACGCGTATCCCTGCCCGAGTACTTCACTAACCTTCGAGAGATCGTCAGGCTCTGTCGTGAAAACGGCGTGCAACCGGTACTCCTGCAGCCTCCGATAGCTTCGTTGGAAAACTATTTCGACGGCGCCGTCTCGAATTTTCATCGCCTTCACGAGTTCTACCAAAATGAGATGGATCGGGCGTCACAGTATGAGACGGCCACTCTGGTAGACCTGCAAAATACGTTCGATGATTACCACACCCTTTTCGACAACGCGACCAACGACCCGATTCATTTCAACAAAGAGGGCCACCGTGTCGTGGCGCGCGCTATCGCCGAGACTGTCGCCCCGTTGATTGCCACGCAATAAACTGCTGACAAAACCCGTACTCGTTACTATCATTCCCATCATGACGGCTCGAGTCCAATCGAAAACGTTTCGCCTTATGGCCGCGCTGATAACGCTCGTTATTTTCGTCGGCGTCGTTGAAGTTGCCGTTCGCATCATCGGCATCGACAGTTATTTTCAAAACCGCTTCTTCGTATTAAATCGTGCCCTGGATTACCCTGAAGTATTCAAAAAAGACCAGCAACTCTTTTGGCGTTTGCGTCCGGATTGTATGGTAACCTCGAGGTTCTTTGAGGGCAAGACCTACCGGATAAACTCGATG
>DAOVOW010000250.1 GCA_030629485.1 bacterium | reverse complement strand
GCCGAAACGGTATTGTCACCAAACCGAATTGCTCACCCATATCGAAATCACGCATGTCCGCAATCTCCAGTTGCACGCGCCGTTGTACCTCGGGCGGTTCCTGGGCAAGCTTGGCGCGACAGATATCCAGCATAACCGTCGAAAGGTCGATCCCGACGATCTCAAACCCGGCGCGCGCTGTCGGAATCAGCACCCGCCCGGTGCCGCAGCCGATCTCGAGCGTCTTGCCACCTGCCGCTCCGGAGGCTTCAACAAAGAAGGCGACATCCTCACGTTCATTGTATGGAACCGTGTCGTCGTAAAACTCCGCCACGAATGGAAATGCTGTATAACCGCCTGATTTGTCCATTGCTTACTCCTGCTGTGCTGAATGCTCCCGTCGACCGGCGGGCCTCCAAAAGCAATAACCCCCGCGGATTCGGATGACCCGCGGGAGTTCGAAATTTGGTGGAGCCAAGGGGGATCGAACCCCTGACCTCTTGACTGCCAGTCAAGCGCTCTCCCAGCTGAGCTATGGCCCCATATCGGCGGGTATCTTACCACTTATTTCGGCCACTGTCAACCGAATTGTTAGGCGGCAACAAATCGCCTCTTTCGCTGCGCGCTTCTGCCTGAAAACCTTGTCGGTCAGAACCCTTGTTGGCTTGTGCCCGCGTGATCTTCAGTTCGCGCGGGTATGCGTGGCCGAGTCTGAAGACTCGTCCACCACAACGAGCATATTTGTCGTGGCCGGCAGATGTGGACATCTGCCGACGGGCTCAGGGACAAGTCCTGTAAGGCCGGAGTCCCCGAGACCTGTCTTGCCAGAGATTTCCGCCTAAGGGCACGCCACTGGCGCCGGGCCGTCCTCAAACATGTATTCGACCATGTATACCAAGTCGCTGATGTCAAAGGCACCGCTCGCATTCACGTCCATCTCGCCCCCGCATATCGGAGGGGGACCACTCGTAAACATGAAATCGACCATGAACACGAGATCGGCGATGTCGATTTGCGGCGACCCATTGTGGTCGATATCGCCCCTGATAATACAGCAGTAGCCCACGCAGGCATCGCCGACGCCGTCCCAGTTGCTGTCGGTCTGGTCGGGGTTATAGACGTGCTCACAATTATCGCAGCCGCAGTATACACCGTCCCCGTCTTGATCATCGCACGGGATGACCTCAATCATGAAGCAATGCGGTCCATCCCAACTGGGCAGGAAGTTGTCACCAGGGCTAAAGGCCCACATCCAGATGCCGCTGGGCGGGTAGTATGAGCTGTCAATACACAAATGACGCCCACCCTGATCATCGTCGATGGGGCCGACGGCTATGAGAAAAGCCACCGAGTCGAAGCCGGGCGGGATGCCCTGCTGCATCAATTTGGACCCGCCAAAACCGATGGTATCGGCACCGGACCCGGTTACGCCGAAGGGCGACGTCCCACACCATAGATCGAACCAGGTGTGGCAATCGATGAGCCATTCCCCATGGACCGAATTCCAGTCGGCACCGTCGGGAGAATAGACTTTGAAACCGTTAGTCATGCCTCTGATGTAATACTCCGTTTCGTTGGTCAGGCGAAACTTGAAGATAACGTTGGTACCGGTGCAGAGATACTCATCCGGAAAATTGGTCCAACTGCCAATGATCTCATCCAGACTAATGCCGGATGCGCCCAGAGCCGGAACTGCCGCCAAAAGCAATAGGGCAAGCACCGCGAAAAAGATGAATGTGGATTTCAATGTTATCTCCTCTGCTTAGATGTCCTCCATCACCTTAGTAGTATACGATCCAATCCACTATCTGTCCAGTGGATTGTCGACGGGGCAGCATCGGCGCGGTTTCGCTCATACCTGTTAGGTCCCAAGAAACCTGATCTGCAACGCCGATTTCGTTGTCACCTACGGACAACTCGGTGGCGCCGGGCCGCCGTTGAACATGTAATCGACCAGATAGACCAGATCGGAAATGTCGATACCACTCGCGTCATCAGGACCAATGCCGTCAACATTAGCTTCCGGCCAGCACGTCGGCGCCGGTCCACCGGTGAACATGTAGTCGACGAGGAAGACCAGATCAGAAATGTCGATAGCGTCACCTGGATCCATGTCGACATTACCTCGGATGGCGCCCATACAGCAGGTTCCGCCGCCGGATGTGAAATCCTGCCAGTAGCCATGTCGCAGACCGAACGAGGCCGAACTGCCCTCTCCAACGGATGTCTGACCTACTGTGCCCTGCAAACCGAAACTGGTGGAATTCCCTTTGGTGCCTCCTGAAGAGATCACCTGCCAGTTGATCTGCTCCCCGGCCCGCTCAGCAATAGCCGCGCGGGCTTGTTCGAGCATTTGGTCGATATCGGCTGTTTTCGCGGTTGGACTCTTATCAACTGCTATCACGACAGTTGCATCAAGGAGTAGGGTCGCCGCGACTATCACTATTGAATTCCGTTTATTCATACATGTTATCCTCACGTTAAAGTCACACTGGCGGTCTCACTGTGTGATCCAGATTCGAACCCGGACGGAGTCCGTGCCTCTGCGTCGTTCCTTGCAAAACCCATTGGCCGATTCCAGCTATGTTAATACTGAGCCCGCGGTCGATATCCTTGAACAGGGAGTCAACAACATAGTTATTCGGATCACCACCCAAACCGTGCGTCAACGTCCCACTCTCACCCGTTACCCAACCTGAATTCCAGGCCGGAGCCGGGAACAAGCCGGCGGTGGTGGTATATGCCGTGTCGGCCACCGCGGCATGATGGGCATAGGCCACCGAGACCAGCCGCGTGTGCGGCAGCACTTCGCCGCCGACATTGATGCCCAACCAGCGCTCGGCACCGGAGAAGACGTCGTCGGTGATGGGTGTGATGGACCCCAGGATGACATTAAACAAACCGCCGGTGACTTCCACCGCCAGATGTACTTCAGTCCAGGTGCAGGCACTGCCGGTGGAATCGGCGCAGACGCTGAACACTATCTGCACTGTAGCGTCCATGGGATCTCCTGACGAGTTAGTCAAGTACCCCTGCTGGTTGATCATCTGCGGCACATCGGCTACGGCGGCCGAGGCGAGCAGGCTCACAGCCAGGATAGTAAGGATCGTTGAGATTCGCTTCGTGGTGTCTCTCCAGCGCGATAGGTTGTTATTTCGCACGTACCGATTGATGGGTACTGAGCACTATTATGGACAAATATACTTTCTTGGAGGCTATCTGTCAATTGTTTGCTTCCGTGCAACGCGGCTTTCAAACCGGGCGGCGGCGGCGCGTCAGGCTGATGACGGCGCTGCACAAGGCGAGCGCTATCGAGAGATACACCACTTGATGAAACGCGGTGGTGAACGCCTCGGACGCCGGCAGTTCGGTCAGCTTGTTCTGCAAGTACGCAAACAGGCCGGTCGACAGTGCGATCCCCACGGCCAAGCCCAGATTACGTGTGGTCGAGATAATGCCGGAGGCGGTGGCCCGTTGTTGCCGGCTGACTACACCCATAAGAGCAGACGAGTTGGGTGTATTGAAGATACCGACGCCGATGCCCAGGAACACCAGCGCCGAAGCCATGAACAGAGGTGTCGCGGATTGATTATATCCATGAAACATCGCGAGCCCGACGGCAAACAGAATCATACCACCTGTCGTCAGCCAGCGATATCCGATTCGATCCGATATGCGTCCGGCCATCGGCGCGGTCACGAACATGGTGATCGGCAGGAGAGTGAGATATAGTCCCACTGTTTTCGGCGATAACCCCTTCACATCCTGCAGGAAGAACGGCACCAATATCAGCGCTCCTGACAGCCCGGTGAACGTCAGGAACATCGCAAGCAGCCTGGGCGTGAAGTCCCTATTGCGAAAAATCTTGAGACCTATCAACGACTTCTCCGGCCGTGATTCCAATCTGAAAAAGATCGACATGGCCACTATCGCCACCAGCCAGCAGCCGCCGACGCGTAAGTCCGTCAGCGGATACTCATCCACAAACGACAGCCCCAACATGGCGGACAGCAAGGCCACCGAAAGAGCCGCGGCTCCGGCCAGCTTTACGGAAGTGGTCACGGTTGGCCGAGGAAACTCACGGAAGAAGGCGAAAGACAAGCCCAGGGCGACCAAACCGATAGGCAGATTGATCACGAAGATAGCCTGCCAGGGGAAATACTCCAGCAGGAAACCGCCGATCGGCGGTCCCGCCATCAACCCGGCCGAGACCATCATGACCATCATCCCGATCCCCTTCCCCCTCTCCTCGGGCGGAAAGACCTCAGCCACCAAGCCGGTGCCGACCGCCTGAAACATGGCCGCGCCGACCGCCTGGACAACCCGCCCGAATATCAACAGATGAATTGACT
>DAOVOW010000434.1 GCA_030629485.1 bacterium | reverse complement strand
TAGGCCTCAACCTCCAAAGCATATAGTAAGTCTTTCTGGTCGGAAACCCGGACTCGTGGTTCTTTCGTCAAAGCCGAATTAACGTCGATCTCTAACTGTGAAACCCAACTGGCTACCCACTCTCGTTCACCTGTCATGATATTCCTCTTAATGCCCTAGTGGCGTCGTATCCTCAAGCAGTTCAGCGATCTCATCGAGCACCCGGTCAACGCTTATCTCATTCATACATTGCATGTGACTATCACCCTTCAACGGGCAGACATTCTTGACGCAACTGATGCATTTCAGTTGCTTGAGGTAAAGCAGCCGTTTGCGCGGTGTGATCGGGGAGGTTTCGTTGGGATCGTCGGCGCCGGACAAGACCACCAGCGGTGTCCCCACGGCAGCAGCCAGGTGAGCCGGTCCGGAGTCGTTGCCCAGGAAGAACCGAGCCCGGGAGACCAGAGCCAGGGTCTCGCGCAGAGTGGTCTTGCCGGCCAGATTGATCACCTCTCTGGTTCCGGCAGCAGCGGCTATTTCATCCCCGACGGGCGCCTCCTCTTTCGATCCGCTAAGGATGACCTTCAGCTTGAAGCGCGACACGATCTGTTTGATCGCCTGGACGTATTTTTGCTGACCCCACCGTCGCGAGGCCGCCACCGCCTGGAAAGCCACCACGGCATAGTCATCCTGCTCGGAGATGTCAAACCGGTCCAGGGTCGCCGCCACTTTTTCGAGGTCCCGCTCGTTGACGAAAAGTTTCGGCCGCACGAATTCAATGTCGATCCCGGCGCCACGCCTGAGCAGATTAAGATAAGTCTCGCTGCGGTGACTGGAACTCAGCGGCGTCGACATCGGCAGGGGACGCGACAGGAGCAAGCGGCGTCCATCGGCGATATAACCGATCCGCTCTTTGACCCCACCCAACTTGAACCCGGCGGCGGAACCGAACGAAGGTGGCAGGATGTAACCAATGTTGAAACTGTGCGGAGCTATGATATCCTTGATTTTCATCACTGCAATCAAGCCGTGAACATGCTCGGTGGGAATCTTGAGCACCTGATCGACAGCCGGGTTGGACTCAAACAGGTCGGCCAGGTGTTCCGGGACCAGGACGGTTACAGTGGAGCCGGCGTACGCCTCGCGCGTTTCATTGATCATCGGCAACGCCATAATGCAGTCGCCGAGATGATTGGGAGTGCGAATGATGATAGTGCGAGACATCAGTTGAGATACTTGCTTTCCAGATCCACTCTTATCGAGTAGTAAGTTTTCAACTCGTCCAGATACTTATTCCGGGCTTCAAGAAAGGAAATCCTGCTGTCGAGGTAGGTCAACTTTGAAATCTGGCCGTCATCCATACGCTCGTGAGCGATATCCAGTTTGGTTTGGGCAATAGATATCTTCTGTTTGAGCACGTCAAGCTTGCGATAACTGACGCTGAGCCGGTTGATCAGAGCAGTAATTTCCGCCCGCACCGATTTTTCATTCTTTTCATACTCCAGGCGAGCCTGTTCGGCTGACAGTCTCGCCGCCTTGACCGCTGCGCCTGAGGCCCCGCCGTCCCAGATCGGGTATGAAAGATCCAGTCTGACCTCCCAACTGTCGGTCCTGAGGTCGTCGGCAATCCCGGCATCTTCGACCTCTCCTCGGCTCATGTTGTAATTGGCCGTTAAACTACCGGTCAGGCCGTGCGAAGACGAAGTGAAATTGGCCGTCCGTTTCTGCTTATCGAATTCGTACTTAGCCTTCATAAGAGGGATACAGCCCTCCCAGTTCTCAAGGTAGCGCTGCTGTGTTTGAGAATCGAGCGGTTGAACTGTTTTGGGCGGCACCGGCTCTATTTCCTCCAGTGACTTTGCATCCAACAGCGTCGCCAGGGTTCGCCGTTGATTAGTGGCATTATCCTCATACTCGAAAAGCTGCAACTCGGCATCAAGTAGCGCCGCAACCGACTCTAACCTCTGCTCCTCCGACACCACACCGTCGGCCAGCCTGGCGGAAGTTATGTCCGACTGCAACTGTGCCTTCTCGAGTTCATCGCGGCCGCGTTCGGTGCCGATCTCACTCTGCAAGACACCAAAGAACGCTTCAACTACTTCCTTCTTGAGGGTAGCGGCCTCTTCCACTCGGCTCAGGCGGGCCAACTCAAGATCATCGCTCCGGTTGCGCAAGTCATACTTGGGCTGCGACGGCTGCAGCACCGGCTGAGAGAGAGAGAAACTGAACCGACCGAGGCGGCTGCTTTCGTCCACCTGGACGCCGGTGCGATTGGGATGCTCACCTTCACTGCTGAGCAGATCGGCCCTGGCCGTCAGGTCTCCCCCAGTGATAAGATTTTGCGTCACGGTGACGTCGGCTTTGTAGTTCAGGAATGTTTCCCGAAGAGGTCTTTTTTCGTCGGTGCCGGGCAGGTAGCCCCACCTTTCATCGGCGCCATACGTGGGTACCGTAGCGTTAATCGAGATTTCCGGCAGGTAGGAACCGATCCTTTCGGCGAAATATCGTTGCTCGGCCACCTCGAGGTTGCCCTTAATGATGCCCCC
>DAOVOW010000413.1 GCA_030629485.1 bacterium | reverse complement strand
GTAGGTCAGGAGCCCTGCGCTCCAGACGAAACGTCATCTTGAGCATTCCCCCCAACGTCATCCTGAGCGGAGTCGAAGGGTGGCGTAAAGTGCGCGCGAAGCGCGAAGAAGGCGCTTGCCACTGTCGAAATCTGCCTGCGGTGGTCCTTCGGACCAGGGGTTTTTAACCTACCAGAACTTGTGGGCGGCAGACGTGGATATCTGCCGTTCACCTAAGTCCACGTGGCGCACAAGGACGTACACCACGTACTAACTACTTTACCATGACTCTTATCGGCCGCAGATGGAAGGCATGTTTGGATTCGGCGTTGTCGAACAGTGCGATCCCAAGATAGAACTCCCCGCGTAGTTCGATGTCGAAACTGGAGCCGGTTTTGATAGGGCGCGTAAACTCGACTGCCCACCGACCATCGAACCATCGCCCCCGCGCGCGCACGTCGCCGCGATCACCTATGAACGGTGTGACGATGACGCCCGGTACTTCATCACCCACCGCGAAGTTGTCATCGGCAAAGAAGTAAGGGGTCACGTATTCCGAGCGTGGATCGATCCAGCCGCGCCCCGACGGATGTACGGGAAGAAAGTACGGCTGTTGCCAGTCCCGGTTAAGATTCGAGAAGTACCCACCGGAGGCCAGGTTGTCCAGGTGCCGTCCACCGAGCGAGTCATTGCGATACGCCGCCCACCAGCCGTCATCGGCCCGACCAATCGGATTGGTGCTGGCCGCCCGCCA
Source organism: bacterium (assembly GCA_030629485.1). Taxonomy (GTDB): domain Bacteria; phylum Zixibacteria; class MSB-5A5; order GN15; family FEB-12; genus JAJRTA01. Next base: position 1,998 of record DAOVOW010000413.1, on the reverse strand, counting down.
CTGCCAAACGTCTACGGTGTCACCGTCGGTGTAATGCAACCCCATCTTCTTCGGCGTGCGCACATGACAGGTTGCGGCACAACCTCCGCGTCCGCGGTGAAACGACAATGCCAATTGATCCTCAGAATAGATACTCTCACCGAACAGATCGAGGTATTCAGAAACTCTCCGAACCCATCCGGTGTCGCTCTTGAGCAGCCGGCGATTACAGGAGCGATCAGGATCATCCCACTGCACGAGAAAGAAGATGCTCTGACCGTTGTGGAAGCTCTTCAGAGTCACCTCAGAAACGCCGCTCTCGAAATTCGCCCCGTGCGCCAGGGTGAGATGGAGACTGTCGGCCTGGTCCCAGATGGAGCTCTCGATCTTACCGTCTATGTGAACCTGTTCAGTCAGCTTGCGACACTCCAGCGCAGTCGTGGAATTGATCGTTACCCATATCGCCCCACCGACGATAACGGCAGCCAGCATTGACAGTACGAAGCGTCGTGCCTTGAAGAACTGCTGGTTGCGAACAGCGAAGAAGATCGTGTTCATTCGGGAGTCCTTGCCGAATAAAACATCGATCAAATGCGCCAGGATAAGAATAGCCAACAGCGCCGCGCAGTAGTGATGCAGACCATTCATTATCGCATGTCCCGGCACTCCTTCGTACAGACCCATGTAAAGGGTTATTCCACTAATGGTCGAGATGCCGACCGTCGCCAGTATGGCGATATAGAACAGCTTCTTGCGGTAGTCGCGGCGCCGGTCGGTGAACAAGGCGGTCATGCGGCCTGTCTGTCCGCTGAGAATGAGTTCGGATAAGTAGAAGATTCCACAGGCAATCAGCAGGACTCCAGCCGCTGCGTGCCACCAGTACACCTGTCCGGTCGGCAGGAGTTGGTCGAGCAAACTATTGGTGGGAAAAAGCGGACCTGATCCGCTGAACCAGGCCAGACGGACACCGGTGAGATACAGCGCCGCCAGCAATACTGTTGTCAAGAGGTGGCTAAGGCGTGTCGCCAGGCTGTAGTCGTGAAACTCGCCATCCATGCCGTAAGATAGTCGACAATTCGTTGTTCACCAGTGAAAAGCAACAGCTACGGGGGCTGGTCACCATCCTTCGACTTCGCTCAGGGCGAGGTTTTCCTGCTGCTCAGAGTGACAGCCGCAGGCCGTCTTTCACGGCGCGCGAGGACGGACGCCGCGCACAAGTTAGGTTAGGATGCCGGCCTTTTCTCTGATCGTCACCCGCTCCCCTAGCACCTGCTTCAGGTATTGTCCGGTGTAAGACTTGCGCACCTCGGCCACTTCCTCCGGGGTGCCGACTGCAAGAATCTCCCCGCCGGCGTCGCCGCCCTCAGGACCGATGTCGATTATCCAGTCGGCCGTCTTGATGACATCAAGGTTGTGCTCGATCACCAGCACCGTGTTGCCGCGGTCGACCAGTTCATTGAGAACGTTCAGCAGCATCCGGATATCTTCAAAGTGCAATCCGGTGGTCGGTTCATCGAGGATGTACAACGTGCGGCCGGTGGCCACTTTCGATAGTTCCGTGGCCAGCTTGACCCGCTGGGCTTCACCGCCGGAGAGAGTGGTTGCCTGTTGTCCCAGGCGGATGTAGCCTAACCCGACGTTGGCCAGGGTCAACAGCTTCTTCTTGATGCGCGGGATGTTCTCAAAGAAAGTGAGGGCTTCATCGACGGTCATATCAAGCACATCGGCAATCGACTTCCCTTTGAACGTTACCTCCAGCGTCTCGCGATTGTAGCGCTTCCCCTTGCAGATATCGCATCGTACATAGACGTCGGGCAGGAAGTGCATCTCGATCTTGATGATACCGTCACCATCGCAGGCGGCGCAGCGACCGCCCTTGACATTGAACGAAAACCGTCCGGGCAGGTATCCGCGCGCCCGCGCCTCCTGCAGGCCGGCAAAGAGGTCACGAATATGCGTAAACACGCCGGTGTAGGTGGCCGGGTTGGAGCGCGGGGTGCGTCCGATCGGTGATTGGTC
>DAOVOW010000423.1 GCA_030629485.1 bacterium | reverse complement strand
GGCGAAGTGTCGGGTGGGTTCTTCCTTTTGCCACGTGACTGAGCCTACCACCAACTGATCAACTTAGGCTGGAACGGGTGAGGCATGTTCTCGTTTTTGGGGATGATGCGGGCGGTGACGCCAAACCTTCCCGACTCCCGGCAAGTAACTTCGCCGGTGAAAACGTAGACTCCGTCGTTGGACGGTTGCCCGTTGTTAGCCGTTTGGGCCGCCGCCGGTTGGAAATCCTTGATCTGCTCCTGTGAATCGAGGCGACCCGAGATGATCTGCACCTCAACATCGTCGGGACCGATTTCTCCCAGAAAGACTTCGATGGTAATAGGGAATTCCTGTCCGACATAAAGTGTCGCCCCCAAATCAGGAACCTCGACGTTTCTGATGTCGATCTTGTCCCAACTGTTGCCGACCCGGGTCACCCAGTTGGTGGTGTCGCGGGTCAGACGATGCTGATCCCGGCGCATTTTGCGTCCGGCCTCGATCGCCGGCAGATAGAAATGTCTGGTGTAGTCCTTGAGCATCCGCTGGCTGGAGAATCGCTCTCCGGCCATCTGGATGGTTGCTTTCATCTTGGAAATCCACTGCATCGGCAGGCCGATTTCACTACGCTCGTAAAACAGCGGGATGACTTCGCGCTCCAGCGTGTTGTACAGCATTTCGGCATCAAAATGATCCTGCGTCTCGACGTTGTCGTACTCCTCGCCATTGCCGATCTTGAATCCGGTGGCATCGTCATACCCCTCAACCCACCAGCCGTCGAGGATGGACAGGTTGAGTGCGCCGTTCAAGGCCGCCTTCATGCCGGAGGTACCGGAGGCTTCCTGTGGTCGCCGCGGATTGTTCAGCCAGACATCGCACCCCTGCACCAGATAACGGGCGACATTGATGTCGTAGTCCTCCAGGAAGATGATCCGATGTCTGAACCGTTCTTCGGAGGTATATGCGACCATTTGCTTGATGATCTCCTTTCCGGGAGTATCCAGCGGATGCGCCTTACCGGAGATTAGAATCTGCACCGGACGAGCCTCGCTGTTGAGGATTTTATCGAGGCGGTCCAGATCGGAGAAGATCAGATTGCCGCGCTTATAAGTTGAGAAGCGACGAGCAAATCCGATGGTCAATATCTGAGGATCAAGCAACTGATCGGCCCGCTGGATGACCATTTGTGAGGCGCCGCGACGTATCAGTTGCTGGCTGAGGCGTTTGCGAGCAAAGAAAACGAGTCGTTCCCGGCGGCGGTTGTGGATACGCCACAATTCGGCATCGGGGATACGATGGACCAGTTTCCAAGTGCTCAGATCACCCGGTTTTTCACGGTAGTGGGGGCCGAAGTAGCTTTCGTACAGTTCGTTCAGGTCGTGGGAAATCCAGGACGATGGATGCACGCCGTTGGTGATGGCCCGGATCGGGATTTCCGCAGTCGGCAGATCGGGCCAGATGTTGTGCCACATCTGACGTGATATCTGACCGTGAAGTTCGGATACGCCATTGGCGAAAGCGGACAGCTTCAGCGCCGCCACCGTCATACAGAACGGCTCCGTTTCGTCATTTGGGAAGACGCGGCCCAGGGCCAGAAATTCCTTCCAACTGATGCCCAACGCTGAAACAAACTTGCCCAGGTAACGATGTACCAGCACCGAGTCGAACCGTTCGTTGCCGGCCGGCACCGGCGTATGGGTAGTGAAGACCGTGGTCGACCAGACGTACTGAGACGCCTCGGCGAAGCTGAGATGCTCCTCCTCCATCAAACGGCGGATGCGCTCCAGCGTCAAAAACCAAGAATGCCCTTCGTTCAGATGGTAAGCGTCGATCTGGAGTCCCATGGCCCGAAGTGCCCGCACGCCGCCGATTCCCAGGATAATCTCTTGCCGGATGCGCGTGTCTTTGTCGCCGCCGTATAGCACCGAGGTGATCTCGCGACACTTGGACGAGTTTTCCGGAATGTTGGTGTCGAGCAGAAACAAGGGTGTGACACCGACCATCACTTTCCAAACCTGAACCTGCACCGGCGTACCGTCAATCTCAACAAGGATCCTGAGTGGCTGATCGTTTTCACCTTCGACCAACTGCACCGGCATGTGGTACCAGTCGTTTTCTTCGTACCGTTCCTGCTGCCAGCCGTCGCTGGAGAGAAACTGGCGGAAATAGCCGTATCGGTACAGCAACCCCACGGCAACCACCGGCAGCCCCAGGTCGGACGCCGATTTCAGAGTGTCACCCGACAGCACACCCAAACCACCGGAGTAAACCGGCAGCCCGGTGTCCAGACCGTACTCCAAAGAAAAGTAGGCCAGGCGGCTGCCGTTTAGATCCCCATAATTCTGGTCGAACCATTTTCTTCGCTCGAGATAGTCGCGGTATTTCTGCTGCACACGGTCGATACTGGCCACAAAACCATCGTCCTGAGCCGCCGCTTCCAGTTTCTCCTGTGGCAACCGGGAAAGCATTTTGACTGGATTCTGATAGCATGCCTCCCACATCTCCGGGTCGAGCCGTATGAACAGCTTGACCAGATCCCAGTTCCATGAGTACCAGAGATTCTGCGCCAATTCCTGGAGAGCCAGGATTCGTTTCGGCAGTCGAGGCAAGACTAAAAACTGTTTTACCCGCATCCGATTCCTTTTGT
>DAOVOW010000134.1 GCA_030629485.1 bacterium | reverse complement strand
TACGGCCAGTTATTCGACACCACCTATCGGAATTCGCACGCTATCATTATTGGGGCCGGGTACCCCGCGGCGGATGCGTCGAGCTTGCAGCGGCTCGGCTTCTCCAACTTCGGCGAGCGGGTCAACCTTCAGGGTTACGGTACTGGCGTGTACACCTGCGGCTATGGATCGCTGTTCGACGGCGACGGAGACATGAATCAGTATTACACCGCAACGTTCGGCGGGACATCGTCGGCGTCACCCATCGTGACCGGCGCCGGCGCCTGCCTGCAAGGTTACTACAAGACCAGCCACGGCGCCGTGATGACTTCCGACATGATCCGTGACCTGCTCGTAGCGACCGGCACTCTACAGTTGGGCGACACCTCCGAACATATCGGTCCGCGCCCGGACTTGTTCTCTGCCATCACCAATCTCTCCCCGCCCCCGTCGCTCTATGCTCTACCGATACTGATCGACACTTCGCTGGATGAGGGCACCATTGCTACGACCGACGTCTGGTTGTTCAATCGCTCGACATCGCAGGCCATCGATTTCAGCCTTACCCACGACGACAGCTTGTTCAAAACTCTGGGTAATTGGCTGTCGGCAGCACCGACATCCGGCACCGTGCCGGCTTCCGACTCCGAACTGATAACTGTGACCCTGGATGCAACCGTCATCGAGGATCAGGTCGACCGGTACCGCGGCCTGCTCACTATCGACTGGGGTCCATCGGGCGGTGGTCTCGACTCGGTGACCTACGTTCCTGCCTACCTGACTATTCCGTGCGCCGACACAACCTACGCTGCGACCACCTCCGATGATCCAGAAGGACCGACCTTCCGATGGATCTCCGCCAAAACTTTGGGCACACGGATTCCTTTCAGCAACTTCTACCACCAGTCGAGCGGCAATCCGCTCGATGACGGCAGTGTCGGACCGCGCAACATCGGCTTCCAGTTCCCGTTCTATGACACCACCTATAACCGAGTGTTCATCGGTGTCAACGGCGGCGTGTCGTTCACCGACACCAACCTCAATGTCAACGGATACTACGGCGGGATCGATCTGCCGGGTGCGCCGTTCGCAACTTTCATCGCATCGTTCTGGAGTGATCTGATCTTCGACACCATAGCCGTACCGGAAGCCGGCATCTACTTCTACAACGACCCCTCTTACGACACGCTGGTTATCGAATGGTACCGCCCCTCCAATTTCAATCTGGCCTCGGACACCACGATCAACTTCGAACTACTGCTGACTCAGGATGGAAGCATCGTCTGTCAATACCTGGACGTCGGCATCAGCGGTCTGGAACAGTCGGCGCTGGTAGGTGTGTCTGAGATCGGCTGCCGTGGCTTCAGCCATGTCAACGGCGGTGACATCCCTGAGAACGTAGTTTCGGATTCCTTATCTGTACGTATCTTCTATACCGACCGCATTTGGGTCATGTCCGGTAATATAGACGGCCAGCCGGGCATCGATATTTCCGATTTGGTTTGGCTGGTAGACTACATGTTTACCGGGGGACCGGAACCAATACCATATGAATCGGGCGATGTCAACTGCTCCGGGGGGCCGATTGACATCGCCGACCTGGTGTACCTGGTCGACTGGATGTTCACCAACGGCCAGTCACCGTGCTACTACCTGCAGATGCTGTAGATCATAGCGCAAGCGAAGTCCCCTCTTGAGTCTTGCAGGTCAGTCCGCCGCGGCGGATTGCGGTCCTGTCAATTCAACTCATTGTAGCTCGAAATCCCTGACCCGCAGGGTCGCCCTGAGCGCAGCCGAAGGGCGGGTTTCGACGACGAGACAACAACCTGTCATGCCGGACTTGATCCGGCATCCAGTGGCAAGCCACTTTTTCGCGCTTCGCGCGGCTTTCTGCAGCCGTGATTCTTGCGTGAGAAGGGTTCCAGACTTGCGATCCCAAAACTGGATTCTGGCCTTCGCCAGAATGACACAGGTAAACCTGTTTTTCGCGCTACGCGCGCAGCGAACCTTACGCTGAACGGTGTCGAAGGGCGGCAAGCACAATGGGGAAATGGGTTCGTTTTGTCTGTTTTTATATTCACTTAATAGAATCGATGGTGATTACGAGTGGCGAGCCACTTTTTCGCGCTTCGCGCACGATAAACCTCATCCTGAGCGAAGTCGAAGGATGACCGCAATAAGTTGGGACTGATTCAAAAAATGACGGGCGCAGGTGAGTTTTCGGTCGAGGCGCGTTTTTTGATCCATAACATTCAGGGTTCATGGTGTTGATCCTTTATTTAACCACTGTACAGGCGCATCTTGATTGGTATTGGTAGTGTTTTTGTGATGGGCTGGAGTTGCAAGCCACTTTTTCGCGCTACGCGCACGACAAACCTCACCCTGAACGCAGTCGAAGGGTCACGGGACCCCGTGACTCACAAGAATGCGAACAAAGCGGATTGGGAGAATTCGAGCACGCGATCCGGGAAGAAGCCCAACCCCAAGGTACCGACGGCAGTTATGAACAACACGACCATAATCGCCGGCGAGTATGGCGCAGGTGCGAACGTCCCTTCGAATGTCTCGAAGTAACTCGTCTTGACGATGCGCAAGTAATAGTACACCGACAAAAACGAATTCATCACGGCGATCACCGTCAAGAGAATGTACCCGGACTTGACCGCAGCCGAGAAGATATAGAACTTGCCCAGGAAGCCAACCGTCGGTGGAAACCCGGCCAGCGCAAACATGAACAAAGCCAGCACGGCCGACAGGTAAGGCGCGGAGCTTGACAGCCCGGACAATTCGGAGAAATCGGATTTGCACCCAGAGCGCGTCTCAAGAAGCACGATGACCGCAAAAGCGCCGAGATTGAACATGGCATAAGCAACCAGGTAAAACACAGCCGCCGACATAGCATCGTTTCCGCCGACACACAATGCCACGAGAATGTACCCGGCGTGTGCAATCGATGAGTACGCCAACATGCGTTTGACGTTGTTCTGACGCAGCGCGAGAATATTGCCGACAGTCATAGTCAATACCGCAAGCACCCAGAAGAGTTCGGTCAACATCTCCATTTGCTCGAATCCGAAAAGGAATATCCGCAGCATCACCGCGAAGCCTGCCGCTTTGGGGCCGACTGAGAAGAACGCCGTCACCGGCGTGGGGGCGCCATGATAAACATCAGGCACCCAGGCATGGAACGGCACCGCTGCGATTTTGAAGCCGAAGCCGATCAGTATCAAGGCCGCGCCGGCGTAAAGATAGTTCTGGAAGTTCGAGACGATGAAGCTATAATCGGCTACGATCTGTCGAAGGTCGGTCGTTCCCGAAGCTCCGAACACGAAGGCGATGCCCAGGAGCAGGAAAGCGCTGGCGAAAGCGCCCATGATGAAGTATTTGATGCCGGCTTCGTTTGATGCCAACGACCTGCGCGCATAGCCGGCCATCACGTAGAGCGGCACCGACATGATCTCCAACCCGAGAAACATCACCAGCAGATCGGTGGTGTTGGCCATCACCATCATACCCATCGTCGACACCAGCAAGAGAGCATAGAACTCCGGGCTGCTGATGCGTTTGACAATAAGAAAACGATGCGCGATCAGCAGGGTCAACGCTGCCACTACAAGGAACAAGAGTTTGAAGGCAGTTCCGAAATCGTCGCAAGTGATCATGCCGAAGAATCCGGACATCTGGTTGCCCCACTGCTGAAGAGCGAAGTAGAACGATACCGCTATGCCCACCAGCGCGACCAGCGGCGCCAGACGCGCCAGATGCCGCTGGAAGGCCGTCAGAAGAATCAGAAAAGCCGCCACAAGTAGCGATATCTCTGAATAGATGAGTTCGAAGTTTATCGATGCTGATGTAAAATCGATCATCTTTTCATATTCCAGGGCGACGACCTCGTCGCCCACAGTTTAGAATCCTCAGCCGCCGCCGAACCCGATCTTTATATCGTCGCCTTCGACGATCACCGGCACGATCCGCTGCCCTTTGGTTAGATCCAGCACTTTTTCTTTAGCCCCGGCCTCTGCGTTCACATCAATCTCATCAAACGTCACGCCTTGTTCCGTATAGTGTTTCTTGGCGGCGGCGCAGTACGGGCAGCCTTCCTTCGTATAGATGGTCACCTTAGACATGATTCATCTCCTTGCGTCAAGCCACACATCGCCCTGGTCGGGTTCTCTGGATGATGCACGACCTTCTGTATCTGATATCGCTCGTCCATCCTCACTGTTTGAGCACGGCTAACGTGTTGGAGTACCTGCTTGACGGCCGGCTCCATGCGTTCCAGCAGCGGTTGAGGATAGATACCGATCCAGAAAACCAGCAAAACGAGCGGTACCATTATGAGCTTCTCACGCCAACTGAGGTCGTTGAGCCTTTCATTCTCCGGTTTGGTCACTTTGCCGAAAAAAACTCGCTGATACATCCAGAGCATATAACAAGCCGACAGAATCACGCCGCTGGCTGCAACGATACCGTAGACACTGTTCGCTTTGAAAACACCCAATAATATCAGGAACTCACCGACGAATCCATTGGTAAGCGGAAGCCCGATTGAGGACAAAGTGATGATCATAAAGACGGCGGCAAAGAAAGGCATCACCTTGGCTAAGCCGCCGAACTCCGAAATCATCCGTGTATGCCGTCGCTCGTAAATCATTCCAACGAGCAAGAACAGCGCACCCGTGGAGATGCCGTGGTTGATCATCTGCAACACCGAACCCTGCAGACCCTGAAAATTCAGAGCGAACATGCCGACCATCACAAAGCCCATGTGCGAAACGGACGAGAAGGCCACCAGTGACTTGACATCCTTCTGCACCATCGCAACCAGCGCTCCATAGATGATCGCAATCAGACTGAGCACGCAGATATACGGCAGGTATGTCATGGTAGCATCCGGAAACATCGGCAGACATATACGCAGAAAACCGTATGTCCCCATTTTTAGAAGCACTCCGGCAAGTATGACGGAGCCGGCGGTGGGCGCCTCGACGTGAGCATCAGGCAGCCAGGTATGAAACGGCCACAATGGTACTTTGATCGCAAAGGCCAAAGCAAAGGCGCCAAACAGCCAGAGTTGCTCGCGGTATGGAATCGGCATGGAGAGCAGCTTTATCATGTCAAATGAGTACTCGCCGGAGAAGGCTTGATACTGAAAAAGTACGTAAAGGATAGCAACCAGCATTAGCAACGAGCCGAACATGGTGAAGAGCACGAACTTGATAGCCGCGTAGATACGTCGCGGTCCACCCCACACGCCGATCAGAAAATACATCGGGACCAGCATCACTTCCCAAAAGACATAGAACATAAACAGATCGAGTGAACAGAAGACGCCGAGCATGCCTGTTTCCAGGAGCAGCATCGAGATGAAGAACCCCTTCACACCTTTCGTTATAGATCGCCATGAAGATAGAATGGACAACACACTGAGAATCGTGGTCATCACGATCAACACGAGAGAGATGCCGTCGATACCCATATGATAATGAATACCAAACGATACAATCCAGGGCAGGTCCAACTCGAGTTGCATGCCGTTGGCCACCGGATCAAACATCGACCAGAGCATGAACGACAGCAACATCGTAACAAAAGAAATGATCAGGGCCACCGCCTTGATGCTGTCGTGTCGTTCCTTGGGAACCATCACCAGCAATAGCACACCGATGGTCGGGAAGAATGTTATTAGTGTCAGTATGGTATCTTCCATCACCTAACCAAAAAGCATCAAGGCTAATATCACCGCCACCCCGGTCACAAATACGGTAGCATAGGTTCGGACGCGCCCGGTTTGACCGGTGCGCAACAACTGAGAAATGTCGGAGTAGATCGTGGCCAGGCCGTTGAGGAGCCCATCGATAAACAGAACATCGACTATTCTCCACAGGAACTTGGACCCGTTGACCAACGGTCGCACCACGACGGCGCTGTATATTTCATCGACGTAATACTTGTTTAGCAGGATGCGATGCACACCGCTCAATCTTTCACGCATCTGTGTGGCTAGTTCGGGTTTCTGATGGTAGAACTTCCGCGCCATAAAGATGGCAACCAAGACCAGCAACACCGAAGCGATCATCAGGCCTAACTCAAGTCCGGTGTCACCTCCTCCGGCC
>DAOVOW010000138.1 GCA_030629485.1 bacterium | reverse complement strand
GCGTGAAACTCCTGCGAATCGATAACACCGACTTGATCGAGATACAACAGCGCCAACCCGGTGTCGGTTCCGGCCAACAGTAAACCGTCGATTTCATCCACGGCGTAAACAGAGTTGACGATATTATGCAAGGCCGTCGGAACCGCCGAATTGATCAGTATCCGTTCTCAGATCATTCCGGTATCGAGCGAGACGACCAAGCCACCTTCTTGTGCAGCCATGTAGAGACGCTCGCCAATAACCGTAAAGTCGGATATGGTGTCGCCGGAAAAAGCGCCCGAGGAGTAGAACGACTCACCTCGATCATCGGAGATAGCCAGACCGGTCGGAATGTCCAGGTCGGGATCGATCGTCCCTACGAATAGCCGCCCGCGGAAATCGATCATAGCTGATACTTGTGATCCCGGCAGACCGTCCTCAACAAAGCGGCTTATGTACGGCGCCCCGGTTATCAAGCCGCGGGTCACTCCATCGTTGCCGCCGAAGAAAACAAAGCTGCTGTCGGTACATTCATCGCAGAACGCGATGCGATTGATCACCTTGGAGTATGGTTTCTCGCGAGGCGGCGCATAGATGAACTCCATCAGTCCACCGGCTGTGCCGGCCCAGACCACCAGGGTGTCACCATGTGAGGTGTCGGTGGCGCAGGAGAAATAACGATTCCTATACGACGGCACCCCGCCGGAATTGAACTGGATCGAATCGAGGCCTGATGCGTATATGCGTCGCCAACTGATGCCGCCGTCGCGTGAGGCCAGGAAGCCACCGGCGAAAGCAGTGAAAAACAGCCACTCATCGTGACCGGTGATATCATAGATCACCCTGTCGCCCCCTGTCACGAACGGGATATTCTGGCCCACCAGTGAGAAGTCGATCTGGGTCCAGTTGAACCCGTTGTCGTCGGAATAGGATACCCCGTCGGAGAGAGTGAACAACCGATCGTTGATCACCTCACTATGATTCGAGCCGACCCATAGACGTCCGCCAATAGAGAAAATCGCCGATATATTATCGCTGATGAGCGGCTGCGAGCCACCTGAGGCTGAGTTATGGATCGACCAGGTCAGGCCGCCATCGGCTGTTGCGTTGAGGCCCTCACCGGTAGCCAGCCAGACACCGCCGGCATGTTCGATGATATCGATGGCGCTGTTGGTAAGGTAGCCGCTATCGGGTGAGGTAAAAGCCGACGGCATGAGTTGCGCCGACGAGGTCGCAGCCATTAACATTAGAACCGGCAGAACCAGCCGAGCGGGTCGCGTGTCTCTTCTCATAAAAGCACTCTCCCAAAAAGAAAACAGCCGCTCACCCTGAACGACGCAGAATAGAGCCGGCAGGTCTTGTTATCAAGTGTAGTCAATATCCCAAATCCGATTGGGTCGTACCAGTTTCAAGTTCTGTACACAGGCCCGATAATAGTCAATCTCCACTGGTCAGGCAAGACAAATCGGCGGGCCGCGGCTGATCCGAAATCTTGTACCGCCGACAGCCCCGGACGTTCCGATCAGCGTTCAACCGATCAGTTTTTTTTCGAAGGTAACGGCTCCCATTACGGAGTCGACGTAGAAGTAGCTCTCGGGATGAAAGGGTGCGTAGAACAGATCGGCGCCGACCACTTCCAGATCGCTTTTCTGAGCCAGCGTCCCGGCCAGCCGGGCAAGCTCGGCTCGGTAGGTGATAATCCCGGCCAGCATCCGAGCTTCCGCCAAACCGATTGACAACGGTCGGCAGCGATGATCGAAACTCTCAACCGGAGTTAGTTCGATTTTCGGAAGAGCCGTGGACATCCGTCTGGCCAATCGGAACATGGCTTCGAAGTTGCCGGTGCGAAAGGCCGGGATGACCAGACGGTCGGAGCGAAACAGACCGCCAAACAGACGTTGCAGGCGGCCGTGTACTTCAGGCGCCATCTGCAATGACCAGAATGGAAACAGTTGATCGGTGGCGCTGCCTTCGGCCACGGTCACAGAAATAGAACCGACGTTCTCGGCCGGCCGTTCGAGTGATACAATCTGATGGCAGTTGTTGCAGATATAGAGAATCGACTGTTCCGGCGGCAGGTCGTCGGCACAGTTGGGACAGCGATGGAAATCAACGCTCAGTTGGCCGAACTCCATTTGGGGCGGCTCCATCGGGCTGACATCGTCAGAATACTTAAGTTGATCGACATGATCCAGCAGGCGACCGGTCACGGCGTCAACTACGAATCGATTGAAGTCACCGCCGGCATAGGACTCTACCACGATGCATGGAAAATAGACCAGTGAAGCCACTGGGCGGTACAACTCGGTTCGATTTTTCCCAAAGGCTGCTTCATCGAGCTGCGCCAGGCCGTTGACACGCACGAGTAACTCCTGCCAGGCCTCGGACCAGGGTTTGACCACCGGCAGGGGGTCAAAGCCGTCCTGGGTATTGGCCCGCGAGAAAGGTACCAATTTGAGATAGCTGGTCCTGACGCCGATCCCATTGGGAATGCCGTCGAAATCGGCCCCGGCGGGCAAGGTAGTACTGTATGGAGTCAAGCTGACATCGGTTTTCTCCACCTCCGACACGTCCTGCGGATTGCCGTCTTCATCATACCCGTATTCGCGCGTTTCGATGCGGTTGCGCACTTTCAGCATAATGGCATCGACCTTCCAGTAGGGATAGTAAAGATACTTGAACTGCAGGTCGGAACCGGTCAGGGGCAGATCGTTCTCTTTGAGGTGGCGATCGATACTGAAGCGGGCCTCTCGCTTCGATATTTTCGCTGAGACTAGATAGGCCGGGGGTATTTCCGGCTGGGTCACTCTGAGCACTGAGCCACAGTGGTCACAAGAGATTACAAAAAACTCCGATTCCAGCTTGAGTTCGCTGCCGCAGCCGGGACAGCCGACACCGATATAGAATCCGCTGAGATTCTTACTTGTCTGCGTCAGTTGCGTCATCGCCGCTTGCTGCCTTACCGCAGGCGCCGCAGAACTTCGATCCCGGCACCACCTCGGCACTACAGTGCGGGCACTGTGCTCGGGCATCAAGTTTGTGTCCACAGAAGTGGCAGAAGTTGGCTTCGGTGGGCAGTTCTTTGTTGCACGAGGGGCAGGTGTTCTGAACCACCATGGGATGTCCACAGCGATAGCAATATCGAGACTGCTCGGGGGTTTCAGCGTGACATCCGGGGCAGGCCACGGTGGCGATCGATTCGCGCTTGAGGTCCTGCTGTTCGGGGGAGAAAACTTTCGACAACATGGCCGGCATCATTATCCCCACCCCGGCAGCCATACCCATAGCCGATCCGGCCTGCCCCGCGCCGCCGGATGATCCCAGACCTCTGGCCATCTCGAATTTGAGGAACTTGTCAAGATCACCCACCGCCTCCAACCCGGAGCGATGGTCGATCATCTTGGCCACTTCCTCCGGTGGCGTGATGGAGGAGATAAAGAAGTCCACCAGTTCCATGCCGTACTTTTCGAATTCGTTGGTCACGATCTGCTTGAATTGCTCGGCCAGTTCCGTATAAATAGCGGGCAGATCGAGGATGGTGTCAAGTTTCTCCCCCAGCAGGTCGTTCATGCGGGCTATGATGACGTCGCGCAGGTAGCTCTGGATTTCATCCGTGGTGTAGCGCGCCTGCCGACCGACGATTGAGTTCAGAAACAGAGGAGGGTTTTGGATCTTGATAGTAAACGCGCCGTGGCCGCGCAGTCTGATCAACCCCAGCTTGCTGTCTTTGAACGTCACCGGATGTTTGGTGCCCCATTTCAAGTTGGTGAAAACCTTCAGGTTGACAAAGTAAACCTCGGAACGAAACGGCGAATTGAAACCAAACGGAAAAGCTAACAGCCTGGTCAGAATCGGAAGGTTCAGGGTCGACAACGTGTGCCGTCCGGTCGTGAACGAATCGGCGGCATGACCGTTCTTGAAGAACATGGCCATCTGGCTATCGCGCACGATCAACTGCGCCCCCATCTTGATGTCGGCCGAACCCTGTTGCGGGATGCGATAGATCATTTCCTCGCCGCTCGGGTCGACCCATTCCAGTACTTCAATCAACAAACCCATGATATCTCCCTACGGTGATGTTTTCATCTTACTCGAATTGTCGTCAACAACCGGCTTGGGCTTGAATCGAAGCCCGGTGTGTTGACGGGCGCGATGAGGCGCCGTCATAAATAATTTGACACATGCCTCCGCTCGGGTGTATATAGACACAAAGGCATTATGGAAGGGATCATAGTTGATACAGATTCGTAGATTGTTACCGCTTATGGCCATTACGGCCTGCCTGATCGGCCTGGTGTTACCCGGTTGTGACACGCTGGTTACGGAAATCACAGAACTTACCATCGCCGGTCATCCGACAGCCGAGTTCGGTTTGGATACTAACAGCGTCGATTCCGGCTGCGTACCGTTGACCGTAACGTTTATCGACAAGTCAAGCGGGCCACACGATGAATGGTCGTGGTATTTCGGCGATGGTGATTCTTCCAACGACACCAATCCAACGCATACCTATGATTCGGCCGGCACCTACACGGTGACGCTGTTCATCCGCGACACCGAGGGAATCGACGAAGAACCCGGCGTTGACAATGAGGTCAAGAACCGTTTCATCATCGTCGGCACTACCGTCGACAGCTTCTCGGCGGCGCCCGACTCCGGTTGCCCCGGGATGGAAGTCACTTTCAGCCCTATCGACTATGGCGGTATCACCAATTGGACCTGGAATTTCGGCGACGGCAAACCGGGCAGCTCCGATTCCAACCCAACTCACGTCTACGATACAGCCGGCGAGTATTCATGCACCCTCACTGTCACGGGAGAATGCGGCGCCAAAGTGATCGGGTATGACAGCTTGATCAAAATCACCCAGTGTCCGGAGGCGCGCATCTGGGCCGACAAATTTGAGGGGTGTGTGCCGTGTACGGTCATTTTCGATGACAGCACCGACTATGGTGGCAAGGTCGACACCCTGGTGTTCTGGGATTTCGGCAACGATATGACCAGCGAGTTGCGCAGTGATACTATCGTATATGCCGAGCCCGGCAAGTACACGGTCAAACTGACGGCCTACAGCGAGGGTGGGGTTGGCACTGATTCCATCCCCGACTTTATCACCGTATATGGTCCTCCGGAAACTGAGATAAATGCTCTGACACCTCTCGAAGGCTGCCTTTCAGGTGAGTTCCAGTTCCAGGTGAGGTTTCAGGCGCTGCTCACCAACTTCGTCGACAGCGCTATGTACGACAGTCTGATCTGGTTCTTCGGCGATGGTACTCGTAGTGACACCGCCGATCCCATGCCGCTCGATGTGGTCCACGCCTACGACACCAATGGACAGTACACCGTGACACTACAGTCTTACGGACCCTGCTACTTCGATGGTGATTCGGCTATGGAAAACGTAGCTGTCGACTATGTCTGCGTCTCCTGGCCGATCGACACCACCGTGGTGGCCTTTACCGTCGACCCAAGTACCGATACCATTTTCGACCCGGCCACCGAACTCACCTTCACCGACATAACGCCCGGCTTCAAAACCGGTTGGCTGTGGAATCTCGGCGACGACAACCAGCGTATGGATAGCACTTTCCTCTATACCTATGCCGACACGGGCACGTATATCGTCACGCTCACGGTCGGAACCTGCTGCGATTCATACACGATTGAGAAGACGATCATTATAGCGGAGGTTCCGGAAGGGACCGCGCGTAAAGAAAGCGACAACCCGTCAGCCGAACACTGACGGGGGCGGGCACAGAACTTCATCCTGAGCCGGAGGATGAGCGGAGTCTGTGTGCGCGGCGTACGTCCTCGTGCACCGCGATAAATCGGTACCCCACCCAGAGCCCTGGCGTCGGGTGGGTTTAGCCAAATGCACAGTCGAAGGATTCAGCGGGCGGCAGACACCCTCATCTGCCCCTCAGCATCGCCGGTTACCCCCCCAACTCAGCCTTGAACTTATTGGTCAGGGCGGGCACGATCTCCATAGCATCACCGACAATGCCGTAGTTGGCGACGTTGAAAATCGGCGCGTCCTTGTCTCTGTTAACCGCT
>DAOVOW010000183.1 GCA_030629485.1 bacterium | reverse complement strand
CGGGGGGCCGAGAGCACTGAGATCAAGCAACTCAAATGCCCTGGGGAGGATGGGGAAACCAATACGCCTCCTATCATGACCACCACTGAGGTGACGGATGACATCACTGTTTTTCACATTGTTGTCCGCAAAATTATCTGGGCGAAGAGCATCTCCATTGAGTTGGACCAGCAACCGGAGTTGTTTGATTACCGGGTGCGTGTTCTGGTAGTAGATGAGCCGTATTCCGACTTCGGGCTTCTGCGCCACGCCCGGTCGCTGCTCGAGACCGGCGAGAATCAACTGGCACTGCAATATCTGAAAGACTACCAGCAGATGAATGATACTAATCCTCACGCCTACCACTTGCTGGCCTTTTGCAACCAACAGTTGAAGCGAGCAGACGACGCTATGGAGGCATCACTCCAGGCTATGGGTCGAGGGTTGTTTGATGAGGCGGTTGGGATATATCGAGCAGTCAGGGAAACCAATTCGGACCTTCCGGTGGAAGATATCAGACGGCTCCAGAAGGAGTCTCATAGCTGGCGTCTGCCCGGAGGCGTCGGTCTGGTGGCTGTCGAGAAATCACAACGGTTTGCCCTCGGTTATGGCACCTATTACTACTCTACCACCGAAGAAATCCTGGAAGTGAGACGTCCCGCGGCGGGTCGCATGTTGAGAATGCTCAGCTTCCCGTTGTCGGCTGATACCGAATTGCTGCTCCACACTCAACTTCGCGTGATTCATCGTGATGACTCCATCGAGGAAATGCCGCTGGAGAGATTCAGGCTGACCGACGCCGAGGACAAGAACCTCTTTATTGCTGTTGAGGATGACAAGGAAGGTCACTGGATTCTTCCTGATCTGGAGAGTGGGGATTTGATCGTCTGGTCTCACGACATACTGGGGAAATGTTTCGCTACCACCAAAGGCAGTCAGTTTTTCAAACTGACCCATCCGTTTGATGCCGTGCATCCTACCTGGCGTGGCAGTGTCGAGTTGTCAGTCCCTCCCGAGACCAAACTCAATATTTCCAAGAGGAGTTGGTCGGATCGATTCAGCATCAAACAGGAAGATGTCGGCTCGCGCTCGGTGACAAGTTTTAGTGGCACTCAGGTGGTGCCTGTGAAACACACCAGCTTTGCCTACGAAAACAATTATCTCAATCCACTGGTGGCGGTTACATCAGGAAACCGCACCTGGACGGAAGTGGCCGACTACATTATGGGCCGATCCTTCGGCGATAGTGAGCCGGAAGATGACCTGCCGCCGCAGTTGTCTCAGATCATTGCTGGTTCGGAAGACCGGATCAGACGTTTGGAAACTGCTTTCTACTGGATCAGAGACAAGCTGAAGTACGCCTCGTTGAAATCCGCTCATGAGCACATCGGAACCTCACAGCGCGCGGCCTGGATAGTCGAGTCCGGCACCGCCGATTGTAAGGACCGAGCCTACCTGATGTGGCTGGTCTGTAGAGAGTTGAAGTATCCCTGCCAGTATGTTTTTGTGTCCTCCAAAAACGGTCTAGTGATAAGGGAATTGCCGGCCGACCAGTTCGACCACGTGTTCGTGCGGATCAAGACCGATAAAGACTGGCTGTATCTTGATCCCACCAGCACGGAGTCGGCGTTTGACACCACTCCATTCTGGTGTCAGGGATTGTACGCGCTGGTTCTTGACGGCAGCGGTCGACTTGAGCTGATCCCTGAGGATCCCCCGGACCGAAATGTTCTTGAGTTTCACGAATCGATTGACGAAGCTCGTGACGGCTGGTTGGAGGGAGGCTTTGATATCGTAGCGCGCGGACACATTGGACGATCACTAAACGAATTGTGGAAGTCCCTATCGCTGGCCGTGGATGATCCACAGCGCGCAGCCACCGAGTCACTCCGAAGGTATCTGCCGACTTCGGTGGCGACGACATACGAGCGGATCTCGGATACCGGTTCGTCGACGGTATTTCACATCAACGGTCACATGAGGCGTTGCCGGCTTCAATCCATGCGCGGTGGCGAACTGGTCGGCTTGCTATCCTGGATTTTGCCGTTTTTGCCTGTCTCGTACTGGCGAGTGTTGAGCCTCGACCGGCACTTTGTGTTCAACTTCCCCTGCAAGATCAAGCTGGCGGTCACCTTTGGGCCGAAGGTTACGGGCCGGCTGACCGACTTCTCGCGCGTCACGCCACATGAATGCGATATCGGGTTGGTGTCGGAGAGAGTTGAGTCCAGAGAGGATCTCCTTACTGTCGTCAGAAACATTCAGATCAATCGCCGTTTCATCACCGGCGATCTCACCAGCCGGCTTCCTCTAATGCTGGACAGAATCGAAAGCGCCCTGCGGCTGGCGGTGAGTCTGTCCTCGGCCGACGGTACAGAGAACTCTGTTATCGAGGGTTGATTTTGTCGGATCTTCCGTTGTTGCCTCGTACTGCCGGCAATTGTGGACCGTTGAATACTAAAATCCCCCAAGTTTATTGTTGCTCGATTTCAGTAATTCATTAGATTGATAGTACAGTCTAGATATTGCGACTAACTTCTAAACGCAGGAGAAGTCCCTATGCGCAAACTTCTAACGTTGCTCTGTGTCGGGATGGCCATGACGCTGATCTACGGTTGCAGCGACTCACCGCCGACCGTAAACGCGCCGCTCGACCATGAGAGCCTCAACCTGGTTCCCAGGCCTGAGTTTATTGAAACCAGACCGGACGCGGAGGTCCAGAACGCCGTCATGAAGGCGGACCCGGATTACATTGTAATGTTGGGGAAGAAACCACCCAAGCCACCGCCGGATCCGCCCGACACCACCGATCCGAACCCCAACCCGTCTCACAAATACGCCTACATAGTCGGCATCTCCGATTATGAAGGAACTATCAACGACCTTCAGTTCTGCGATGATGATGCTCAAGACATAAAGAACCTTCTTCAGGGTGAAGGGTTCACTATCCGGATGGACCTTGACCGCAACGCCACCGCCGATGACATCACCGCAGGTCTACAGTGGCTTGTCAGCCAGGCTGAGCCCGGCGATGAAATAGCCTTCTGCTATAGCGGTCACGGCGCCAAGGCGCCCCGCTACGGTTCCAGTATCATCTCCACTGACCTGTACTACGTCACGCATGGCTACGTGATGCAATACTTCAACGGCGTGGACTGCAGCAAGAAACTGGTCACACTTGATGCATGTGTGATCGGTGATTTCCATTCCGATACCGAGACCGGCACCATGATGGCCACGGCTTCGAACAGGAGAAGCTCCTACGACGCGCCGGATCTGAATAACGGCGCCTGGACGTACTACTACCTCGAAGCGGCCAACGATCAGGGTCTTGTCTTTGCCGAGGACTGTGCTGAGTACGCCGAGGACGGCATGAAGGCCTGGGCGTCCCTGTATCGTCTCAAAGTGGACCCCAAGCATACCGACATGTATTCCGGCATGTTTGACATGTAGTACCGGGATAATACAGTATCATTTGAGCCCGCTTGCCTGACAGGCGGGCTTTTTCTCTTGCCCTTCCGAAGGCGTTCTGAGAGATTGCTGAAGAACGGTTCAAGCGATTGCGGATCCACCGCAGGCAGGCGTGGCGACCCTAACGATCTACAACCTTGTGACGGTCGAATCTTCAGATTCGGCCGCAACTTCCGCACAGGACCTAACCCTGTCACCCTGAGCGGAGTCGAAGGGTGCCGCACCAAACCCACCAGCCGGAGCGTTCTTGGTGAGGTTCGCGATGACCACATTTGGTGCGACAAAAACCTTGCCTCGGTCAGTACCAGTTGCTTAGTTAGAGAGGATCGGACGCGATCGCCACGCCGGTCACCCGAATGCCTATGAACATCTCGATGACCCATACGTCACGAAGATAGCGGAACCCTCGTCCAGAGAAGACCTTTGGTAAAGAAGGGGACAAAATCATGAACCTGACGAAGCAGTTTATCTTTGCAGCGGTGGTGGTTTGCATTATCGCCATACCGAGTAGTCTCGATGCCACCAGTACTCGAACAGAGCGACAGACCCTTGAGGGTCTCAAACGTGTGTTGGTTGACGTCCAGGTGCTGCGGCAGGGAGAGGTATCAGTGGAGTTGAACCAGACCGCCATGAGGAGGGATATCCAGACAACGCTGGACACACTGGGCATTCGCCGGCAAGGTCTGCCGGAAGCGGAGAAGAATGGCAACATCCTTGGCCTCACAATTGCAGTCATGAATCCTGAATCGGAGGGGGGAATGTCTGGGTTCTACGTTTATACTGCTGAGTTAGTGCTGCGTCAACGGGTCAAGCTGGTGCGGAAGCGAGGGGTTCGTGCCAGTGCCATAACCTGGATGGCCAGCACTACCGGCTGCGCCATACCGGACGAGTTAAACAACTCAGTGCGCCGGTCCGTAGCGACGGTGTTGGATATGTTCGCAGAGGATTACAGGGAGGTGAATCGGTAGCGGTACAGGTAAGCATACGCCGGCAGAACTCCGCCGCTAATCCAGTGACAAATGTGACCATCTGCCGAGCACAGCAATTGACGATATCTGCAATCACGATCCTGCAAAAAAACTTGCCCCTCGCTCTGAATAATCCCCAAATTGCAGGGTATGCCGGCTGAAGGGAAAGCAGAGACGATGGAAACGGATGTAGCGTTGGTCATGGACATCAGAGACGGCAACAAGAAAGCCCTCGGCAAACTGGTCGAGAGACACAAGAAGTCGGCTTTCCGTATAGCCTTAGGTCTGGTCGGCAACAAGGATGACGCCTTCGATATTTCGCAGGAAGCGTTTCTGCGGGTCTATCGCTCGGCCAACACCTACGACGAAAGCCAGCCGTTTGGCACTTGGTTCTACACGATTATCGCCAACCTCAGCCGCACCTGGCTGAGGCGGCGGTCGCGCCGGGAGAACAGGCTGGTCGATGTTGACGATGTTTCCTGGTTGTTAGTCGATGAGCGCACCCCCGAGCAGGCCGTTATCAAGAAAGAGACGGTGGCCATTCTGCGTCGGGCGCTCAAGGAATTGCCGTTTGACGACCGGGAGATAATCACCCTGCAACATTTCCGAGGCATGTCTTACGACGAGATCGCGCAACTCCTGGGGATACCAAAAGGGACGGTGATGTCGCGACTTTATTATGCCCGAAAGAAACTGGCCACCCTAATG
>DAOVOW010000090.1 GCA_030629485.1 bacterium | reverse complement strand
TCAGCCTCGGCCGTCGACGACGACATCTGGCGGAAGTTCGAGTTGGCCGAGGAGTATCACCTGATGGGGGTGATGGCCAACCGCGAGGCCGGGTGGGAGGAGGCTCAGTACTACTTCGAAAAGGGGCTGAAGATCCTGGCCAAGCTTGATATTGAAGCCGACTCGGTAATGACTCCGGAGGCACTCAAGTACACCCAGATGCTGGACGACTTCGTGGCTGACTATCGGGTGACGTTGCGATCATTAGGTCGACTGGAGCCCGATGTATCCTCCAGCGTGATTATCGAACGATTCGGCGACCTGGCTCAGAACTTGAAAGCTGACACTATACGCGTTTACAAGACCGAGAGGGCGGGGGTGACCTACGATTTGCCGGTGGTAATGAATGACCGAGTCAAGAGCTCGATCGTTTATTTCCAGACGGTGGCGAAAGACGCCTTCACGAGATATCTGGTACGTTCCAAACGATATACGCCTATGATGACCCGCATTCTGGCCGAGTACGGTTTGCCCGAGGATTTGGTCTACTTGTCGTTGGTCGAGTCGGGGTACAATCCGAACGCTTATTCGTGGGCGCGAGCCATGGGATTGTGGCAGTTTATCGCGTCCACCGGACGGATGTACGGAATGAACCGGAATTGGTGGATGGATGAAAGAAAGGACCCGATCAAGTCGACACATGCGGCTTGTCGCTTTCTCAAAGACCTTTACAAAGAGTTCGGCCACTGGGAATTGGCTATGGCGGCCTACAACGGCGGCCCGGGGCGGGTCAGAAGAACGATCAAAAAACAGAAGACCAACGACTTCTGGAAAATGAAGCTCAAACGGCAGACTATGGACTACGTGCCCTTGATTTACGCTGCGGCTATAATTGCCAAGAACCCTGACAAGTACGGCTTCACCGATATCGTGCATGAACCGGAAGTAGCTTGGGACGAGGTGGAGATCAACCGTTGTCTGGAGTTCTCAACGGTGGCCAGGGAACTCGGCTGCTCAGTGGCTGAATTGAAACGTTTGAATCCGGAACTGCTGCGAAAGTACACGCCGCCCCAACTGAAACAGTACAAACTGAAGATCCCGGTCGGCAGCAAACGCAAGTTCCTGGCTGCCTATGACCGAATGCCCTCGCCCAAAGAAACTAGCTGGGTTCGCCACAAGATCAGACGAGGCGAGACAGTATCGACTATCGCCGCCAAGTACGGTGTCTCCCAGTACGCGATTCTGGAAGCCAATAATCTCAGTCGTCGTTCCACGATTTATGCCGGCAAGGAAATCATCGTGCCGGTACCGCTCGACAGCAAACGCCGTGGCGAATCACCTCCTAAGTACACTGACTACGAGGCCAGGAATTCGATCTATTCGGTTCGACGCGGTGACACTATGTGGGATATCGCGCGCGCCTTCGGTACTACCGTCGATGCTCTGAGACGCACCAACTACATCCAGCGCGGGTCACGTATTTACGTCGGCCAGAAGCTGAAAATTCCGTCATCGGCTCGCCGGTCGCCCGGCAAGAGCGGCAGCAAGAGCTCTTCAACTTACGCTACGACTACACCGTCGAATCAGAAATCCTCCGGGTCGGTTAAGAGCTACAAGGTACGCGCCGGCGATACAATATGGGATATCGCGCGAAAGTACGGTACCACCACAGCCAAGGTTCGCAGCCTCAACGGCCTGGGTCGTTCCAGCCGCATCTATCCGGGTCAGATCCTCAAGGTCTCTGATGGTAGCGCCGGAAACTACGTTGTCCACAAGGTTCGGCGCGGGGATACCCTTAGCCGCATCGCTCAAAAGTATCGCACTAACATCTCCCGCATAATCTCGGCCAATGATATCGACGATCCCGACGAACTTAGCGTCGGGACCAGGTTGAAGATATACGCAAAGTAATAGGAGTACCATGGCACGCAAAAGGGATGTAATCATTGCGGTCATAATCGGATTCTCGTTCCTGGTTGCAATGGGTCTGCTGGGACTGATGTTCATCGGTCTGATGTCGGGTGACCGCGATTTCGCGTTCGCCGGTCTGGGTGGCGATATCGGCATCGTTGAAGTTTACGGGGTCATCGATGAGAACTCAGGCCGCAAATGGATCCGACAGATCGATCGTTGGGCCGAAAAAGGATCGATTGAAGCAATCGTGATTCATATCAACTCCGGCGGCGGCGGGGTAGCCATCTCGCAGGAAATCTATGATGCCATTCGTCGCGCCAGGGAGGAGAAACCGGTGGTAGCGGCGTTGGCCTCGGTGGCGGCTTCGGGCGGGTACTATATCGCCTGCGGCGCCGATCGAGTGATCGCCAACCCGGGCACCCTGACCGGGTCTATTGGGGTAATTGTCAGTTTTCACACTGCGCGCGATCTCCTCGACAAGATTGGCATTGGCACCGAGACGGTTAAGTCCGGTGAGTTGAAGGATGTCTTCACCTACACGCGACCGATGAGCAAAAGTGAAGAGTTGATGCTTAGAACGGTAATAATGGATACTTACGAGCAGTTTATCGAAGTGATCGCCGAAGGCCGAGGTATGGAAAAAGACGATGTTTACGCCTTTGCTGATGGATCCGTTTTCACTGGTCTTCAGGCCTATGACTACGGTCTGATCGACACTATCGGCGGGCTGAAAGAAGCGGTCGATCTGGCCGCGGATTTGGCCGGATTGGAGGGTGAGCCGGAAGTGGTTCGACCCTATGAGCGCAAGGACGTCTCGCTGTTTGATCTTTTGGGCAGCGTGCTGGGACAAGTCAGCAGGGTGATCGAAAACGACCTTTCCGGCCCTCAACTGATGTATCTATATAAATAATTTGGCAAAAAAACTACCAAAAGCGAAGAAATCTGTAGACAAGAGAGGATTTATTGCTTTTCTTAGCCGTCGGTGTTTCGTATCCTTGCGTGTCTCATAGGGTTATATTGAGCAGCACAACACTGATACGTTGGATTGAAAATAATGAAACGGTTTGTATACAAGGAAAGTCTTCTTCAGGGAGGACTCAGTGACTAAAGCCGATCTAGTTGAGAGAGTGGCCGAGAAGACCGGCCTCACCAGGACGGATGTTGCCGTAGTCGTGGACTCGTTCCTCGACACGGTCAAGAAGTCGCTTGAAGCCGGGCACGGAATCGAGATCCGTGGCTTTGGAACCTTCAAGGTCAAACTGCGCAAAGCCAGGAAGGCTCGCAATCCGCGGACGGGCGAAGTTGTGCCGGTCCCGGATCGCAAAGTGCCGGTTTTCAAGCCGTCCAACGAGTTTAAGAGCATGATAACCAAACAACCGATCTGAAGTCCTTGGGACTTTATGGAGGATTGATGCCGAGCGGAAAAAAACGGAAGCGTCTAAAAATTAAAACCCATAAGCGCAAAAAGCGCCGGCGCGCCAACCGCCACAAGAAGAAGAAAGTATAAGCCCGGGTCGGCAATCCTCCGTATCCAGATGATTTACCGCTCAGCGCCTCCCGTGAGCCAGGGGAGACCTATTTGCGGCCTCTTCAGCCATCGAGTTTGATCGGACGCCGACCGCCGGGGCCAGCCGGTTGATATATATGGAAACTGCCCGCCATAGCGGCGGGCAGTTGTTTATTTCCGGCCGGGCGTCAACGGATATCCCTAACCGGCATGAGGCGTTCAACCCGCCGAGTCCCGCTTAGCAGTGGGCCTTGCGTCCGCCGGCTTCTTGGTGGAAGACGTGCCCCGCCCTACGCGAAAAAAGGGATCAATCATTTGGTCGGTGTTTGCCTGCCCGGCTATCTCTGTCCTTGCCACAGAAACGAGATGCCCTAGCAACCTTTCCAAACCTTTTGCGTAAGCCTAAGAAGAAGAAAGTAACTGCTTCGTGGAGGTGAATGAAAATGAAGCATCTCTGGATACTCCTCGCCGCCGCCGCACTGACACTGATGCTCGCGTTGGCTACCCTGGCTGACAGCAGCGGCCGGATCTACGGCAAAATCACCACCGTCGATGATGACGTGTTTGAGGGACTGATCCGATGGGACAAGAACGAAGGAAGCTGGGTCGATGTCCTGAATGGCAACAAGGAGTTGCGACGGCATGATCGCTCGAAGAGAAGAAAGTATGGCGACCGCGAGCGTTCTATTGAACTGTTTGGTATCACCATCGCAAGAACAGGCAGGTCGAGCATCAGTTGGGGAAACATGGCTCAGTCCGGAATGCGGTTCGGTCACCTGGCGTCATTGGAGGTGATCGATGATGACGCCGCGCTGTTTACCTTGAAATCCGGTGAGACGGTTGAACTTGATGGTGGCTCCAGCGACGTCGGTACCGGAATAAGGGAGATCATTATCGAGGACCTCGACGAAGGGGAAATCGAATTGGTTTGGGATGATATCGAGCGCATCGACTTCATGCAGGGCGACAGGTCATTGGTCTCCAATCTCGGCGAACGACTATACGGGACGCTCACTTCCCGTCGCGGCGATGAATACACCGGCTATGTCTGTTGGGATGTCGACGAGCTTTTCACAAGGGACATCCTCGACGGCGACTTGAAGGGTCGCCGGCGCAAAATCAAGTTTGGCAAAATCCAATCGATCGAACGATACAGTTCCAGCGGCGCGACTGTAACCCTAAACAACGACGATGAACTCCTCCTGCGCGGCACCAACGACGTCGACGGCAGCAACAGCGGTATTATCATATCGGATTTGGGGTTCGGGCAGGTCATCGTCTACTGGGACGAGTTTGACCGTCTTGACTTTCACAAAGAGCCGGAGCCGGTGAGATACGATCATTTCGACGGAGGACATCCGTTGAGGGGTACGGTTTTCACCGAGGACGGCGAAAGCTACGAGGGTACGATTCGATGGGATGACGACGAGGAGTACTCATGGGAGATTCTCGACGGCGAGTACCGGGACATCCAATTTGATATTGAGTTCGGTCTGATTAAGGAGATTGCCAAGAAATCATACCGGTCGTCCATCATAACGGTTTGGGACGGTCGCACCTTCCGCCTGCGCGGTTGCAACGATGTCGACGAAGACAACAAAGGGATATTCATCACGACCAGCGATGGGGAAGAGATTGAAGTCGACTGGGAGGATTTCGAGCGCGTCGAGTTTTCCCGGAACTGACGCTGTGACAGCGATGCATTGCACGGACACATAGCTATCCTGCCGCATATATACTGTGAACCAACGCAGAAGGCCGCCTCACCAAGGCGGCCTTTGTAATGCACAGCATGTTACCGCAGTTTCGTAAGAGTCAACTTCTTCTGGACACGTCTCTTTGTCCAGGTGTCAACTCAAGTCAAATCGCGTACACGTGACGAACGTCGCCACGCGACCGTCTCATGCCGTTTCCAACTTTCTGTCCAGCTCCTTTCTTAGGGCAACAGCCAGGACCTTGAGAGACAGTGGTTTTCTCACAAAAGCCCCGGCACCCATTTCGAGGGCAACCTCGACCCGATCACTCTCTGCATACCCTGAAACGATAATCGCTCTCTGCGTGGGATTGATTTCCAGCGCCCTTCTATATGTCTCCGTACCGTCAATTCCCGGCTCCATCACCATATCCAGGATCAACAGATCCTGCGGGTTTTCGCTAACGAATTCCAAAGCCCTCTCA
Organism: bacterium; assembly: GCA_030629485.1. Classification (GTDB taxonomy): domain Bacteria; phylum Zixibacteria; class MSB-5A5; order GN15; family FEB-12; genus JAJRTA01. The sequence goes on along the minus strand of DAOVOW010000090.1, from coordinate 1,961 downwards.
CCGCTCTCAACGGCGCCGGCGTGATAACCGAGTTTCTCGAGCATCTTCATGGCGACATCTCTCTGAATCTCATCGTCATCCACAACCAGAATGCGCTCAGAACCTCCGACAATATCCTTTCCTACCGGGGTTGTTTCCGTGACTTCACGTGTGATCGGGAAAAACACGTAGAACGATGTCCCTTCGCCGATCGTAGTCTCCAGATCAATGTGCCCGCCATGGTCTTCAACCACAGCATTAACGATACTCAGACCCAAACCCGTACCCCTTCCTTTATCCATCACTTTGGTTGTGAAGAAGGGATCGAATATCTTAGGCAGGACACCATCAGGAATGCCACAACCGGTATCGGAGATGGTGAGCAGGACATATTCACCCCTAGGGACACGTCCGAACCGGACAGACGTCGTATCGGCGTAAAAGTTTTCGGTCTTAATGCTCAGGCGCCCGACATTCTTCATGGCATCCAAGGCGTTGCCCACAAGGTTGGAAACTATCCTGTGGATTTGCGAGACCCCTCCTTTCATATTCATGAGGTCCTCACTGAGTTTCGTGTCTATTACCAGGGTCTCAGGAGTCGGTCGTCTTTGCTTAATCACCTCCCGGATGACTTCATTCAGGTTCATCGGCGCCTGGTCATAATGGCCTCGTCTGCTCAGAGTGAGAAGCTGCTGATTAACATCAGCCATCCGTAGGGCAACTCTTTCCATGTCATTTAACAATTCCACGGCTGAATGATTCTCATCAAGTTCATTTCTTATGAACTCAGGATAGGCGACCAGCGGGCTTAACAGGTTGTTAAAGTCGTGGGCTATCTGGCCGGCAATCCGACCTGCGGTCTCCAGCCGGCGAGCACGGGAAACGTACTCCTGAAGCCGACGGGCTTCCGTGACATCCCTGAAAACCAGAATGACACCTATGATATCGCCGGACTGGTTGCGGATGGGCGCACCGCTGTCGGAGAGCAGCCTTTCTGTTCCATCCCTCGCAATAAGTACGGTGTGGTTGGCCAGACCCACAATCGCACCTGACAGCATGACTTTCTCAAACGGGTTTTCACAGGGTTTGCGGGTTTTCTCGTTGATAATCCTGAATACTTCGGTGAGCGGCCGACCGACCGCATCCTTAGAGCGCCATCCAGTCAGTTCCTCGGCTACCTCGTTAAGCATGGTTATGGAGCCATTGGTATCGGTGGTTAATACGGCGTCGCCTATGGAGCGAAGGGTTACATCAAGACGCTCCCTTTCAGCCGCCAGCGCCTCCGTCGCCTGCTTGCGCTCAGCGATGTATCTTACAAAGAGTCTGTCCACTACTAATCCAATAACCAGGACCAAAAGTGTAATTATAAGGCTCAGTATTACCGTGAGGTTGATGTTAGCATCGTGGCTGTCGCTAACTCTGACACCGGCCGCCGATAATGTATCAAGATGTGCTGAGGTGCATTCATCAAGCATGTCTCTAAGAGGATAGAACAGGGGAGGACCAAACTCCTGTCTGACTTTCTCAAACAATTCATCGTTTCCAACGCCCTGGTCCTTCGCCTCAATGATTTCAGCACTTACAGCTATGAGCTTCTGCGAAAGGTCGACTATTGCTTCGGCAGCCCGCAGCTTTTCCGGATCAAGACCGCGCGTGTATTCCAAATGATCTCTTGCGCCTTTTCCCAGAGCCGCCCAGTTTTCCCGTACCCACTCTTTTACTGTTTTGTCGCCTCTTACGGCATCGCCCCTTATAATATACGTTAAGGTCCACATTCGTATCTCAGTGGCATCGTATTTCATCTGGGTCATCGCGATTGCACCGGGGACAACATCGGTCTCCATTTCGTGGAACACCTCACGCACTTCCATATTGTTCAGCACGGAAATGACACAGATTGTCCATAACAGCAGAATCACTGCCAGGAAACCCAAACCCTGTTTACATCTCATAACTATAGCTTCCTTTACTTTCCCGATATC
>DAOVOW010000320.1 GCA_030629485.1 bacterium | reverse complement strand
TGTCGCATATCGAAGTGGGATTATGACCTATTCGGAGTCAAGATGGCATCCCTTGCGGTTCTTTCATGCGGTGATTCGGACCGAACCGAAAAGGTTCTATCCGAGATGATAGATGGTTGCCTGGCCGTTCTCCGGGACAACAGTATTGCCTTCGTTTCGTGCAGAATAAGCGGAGATAATATCGCCGCTCTGCATGCCTTTGAGTCGCGCGGTTTTCGGTACTATGAGAATATAATCTGGCCGGTGGCTTCGGGCGAAGATATCTCCGCTGATCGAAGTCCCGACGTCCGGCTGATGACCGCCTCTGATTTCGATCAGGTTGTCGATATTGCGAGCACCAGTACTTTCCAGCGCAGCCATTATCACTGCGATGAAGGATTCAACAAACGCCAGGCCGATCAGGTGCTTGCAAAGTACATCAAGTCAGCCTGGGCTAAGGATGAACCGATAGCGATTATCGAATCTGAGGGAAGGGTGGCTGGCTTTTTTGCGTTCAAGATTGATGAACAACTCAGCAGCGCACTCGGTTACAGGTACGGTCGGATGAAGAACCTGGCGCTGGACAGCAGAAATCAAAGCAAAGGTTTGGGGACAGCTCTGTTTTCCGGCGCCATGTCCCTGATGAAAGAAATGGGGGCCGAATATATTGACTCGGGTTATTCCAGCAAGAACCATGTCTCGGCAAGACTTCATGCCAGGCATGCGATGTACTCGGTATACGAAGAGGCGACTTTTCACCTCTGGCTTTGAGGACGGATAGTTAGCAGGGTTCTCTATGGGGGACCGTTTTAGGAACCGACAAGTTCCAGGCTCCGCTTTTCATTGACAGGATATTTGTCGACGAATTCGGGAAGCGTGCGAATGAATTCTGCTGTTCTTTGTATACCTTCTTCCAGGTCGACTTTCGCTTCAAATGCAAAAAGCTGTCTTGCCTTTTCGATCGAGGGTACCCGCAGTTCGACGTCCGGTCCCAATCTGGGCACAAAACGGATATTGGATTTCGATCCCAGAACTCTGACAACTGTTTGCGCCAAACCATAGATAGTGATCACGGCGCGGGCGTTGCCGATATTGAACGACTCTCCGATTGCCTTCGGATGTGACAGCGCCAGCATGATACCGTCGACTAAATCCTCCACATAGCACCAGGCCCGTATTTGGTTGCCGTCACCATGTATCTGGATGTCCTCGTTTCGCAAAGCTTGTCGGATAAATGTCGTCAAGGCGCCTTCGCCTACCTGCCCCGGCCCATAAATGTTGAACGGACGGACAGTCACGGTCGGCATTCCGAATTCCTGATGATAGGCTTTGGTCAGGTGCTCTCCGGCCAGTTTACTCACGGCATAGGTCCACCGTGCTTCACCCACCGCACCTATGTGAGTGATGTCATTTTCCTCCGAACGAAAGGCTGTCTGCCCGAACACTTCACTGGTGGAGAAATCGACAAACCTCTCCAAACTCGACAGAGTGTGGGCGGCTTCGAGGACCTTGGCCGTCCCGACCATGTTCACCCTCATGGTTTCGGTTGGGCTCTTGATGACCGTATCGATCCCGGCGATGGCGGCACAGTGAATAACGATATTCGCCCCGCGCATGGCTTGTTGAAGCTGCGGATATTCCAGGATACTTCCCTTGATGAGCTTCAGATTTTTATGATTCATAAGAAACCGATTGGTCATTGAGTTGCGCCGAAAGTCATCATACACGACGATTTCGTTATCCTCGATCAATCGCGCAACGAGGGTCGAGCCGATGAATCCGGCTCCACCGGTGATGAAAATACGCTTGCCCTTGATTGGGACATTGATATCAGATCGGTTGGATTCGCATGGGATAGGTTGCAAGAAAAACTCCATTGTTTCTTCACATTATGAAAACTCCGGCCGGCACATCCTATGACCGACACATCCAAGTTATCGGCAAGAAACGGCTCGGACTTCAGTCCGAACTTGACTGAGGAATGCGATGTGATGAGTTTGTCTAATGGCACTGCAGCATCACCTTTTAACTTGAAATAGGGCCGGCATAATCGGTCCTTGAGGTGAAAGAGCCAACGAGTAGTATGTCGCGAAGAGTAGAATAGGCGATCTGTATGAAACCGAATGCGACCTCTGAAGTTGAATCCCTCTCTAAGATTCCCATAACCAAACCGGCTTTTGACCAAGCCGAGGTTGATGCAATTCAGGAAGTCCTGCGGTCCGGCTGGGTGGTGCAGGGACCGCAAGTGGCTCAGTTTGAACAAATGATGGCCGAGTTCACCAGCAGTCGATTCGCTATAGCCACTACCTCGGGTACCACGGCCTTGCATCTGGCGCTAAGCGCCGCCGGGATAGGTCCCGGCGATGAGGTCCTGCTGCCGTCATTTACGTTCATCGCCACGGCCAACGCTGTCGAGTACACGGGGGCGCGACCGGTCTTCGTCGACATTGACCTGGATACCTTCACCATCGATCCATCGCTCTTGGAGCAGGCTCTTGCCAGGCGCCGGTCGGCTCGTTGTGTCGTGCCGGTATCACTGTTCGGGCTGTGCGCCGACATGAATGCAATCAACGCGATGGCCGGTGAGCATAACCTGACCGTCATCGAAGACGCAGCGTGTGGCTTGGGTGCCTTTCGTGACGGCCACCATGCCGGCACCGAAGCCCTGGCCGGCTGTTTCAGTTTTCATCCGCGTAAAGCAGTCACCACCGGCGAGGGCGGCATGGTTATCACCGACAACGCACAACTGGCCGACAAGATCGTCAAGATGCGTGACCATGGCGCATCACAGACGGATCTCGAACGACACCTCAGCGAGGGCGGCTCCCTGCTGCCGAATTATGACATGCTCGGCTATAATTACCGCATGACCGATATTCAGGGCGCTCTGGGCGCTGTGCAGATGGGTAAGGTGCAAACGGTCCTTGACCAGCGAAGAGATGCCGCCATTCGGTATGATCAACTGCTCAAGGATACATCTTTCCTGCGGTTACTGCATGCACCTGAGGGGATGGTCCACGCCTACCAATCGTACGTCTGTTTGTTCGGCGCTGATCAGATCGACTTTGGCGTCGCGGAACCTCCGAATTGGGAACTTGTCGCACACCTGAACCGTGATCGTAATCGAATGATGGCCCGACTCGAAGCCGAGGGCATTGCGGTGCGTCAAGGGACGCACGCTGTGCACACGCTCGGATACTACCGCAATAAGTATGAGATCGCTCCTCAGGACTATCCGAACTCCTACATATCCGACCGTTTGTCGATTACCTTGCCGCTGTATGCCGGTATGGCCGAAAAAACGCAGAAGCGGGTGGTGGATGCCCTGCAACGATTGCATAAGTAACCTGGATAGTCCCACCTTTCCCACGAAAGCCGACTTGATGACAGGCGGAGGGTAACCAGTGCTTCGTAACAATCGACTGCTGATGCTCTTCACAATCGGTGTCATTGTAATACAGGCGGTTCTGGCCGTCAGCGTCGGGCTGGATCGGCCGACCTGGGGTGATGAGTGGCACTTCGTCGAGACCGCGCGTTTGTTCGGTGATGAAATCAGTCTGGCAACCCTTACCAAATAGGACGAAATGTCGACGCCG
>DAOVOW010000034.1 GCA_030629485.1 bacterium | reverse complement strand
GTCTTGCGAATCCGCGCAAGCGGATTTGTGTGACCTGCCGCTCTTGTCTGACATGTACTTATGTGTCAGGTCACAATCCCGTTTTCACGGGATCAAGACCTGACACAACGGCACAAGGGGTTCTTCAACAAGTCCATAGGTCGGGGTATCAATGAAGATTATGAAAATAATCGTCGCTGTGGTATTGACCGCGGCTCTGCTGTATGTGGCGCGCAACACTTCGCGCGGCCGTCCGGAATTCGTCACCCACACCGAGAACGGTTACACCTTTGAGATGATGACGGTGCCTAAGGGACTGGAGCACGGTATGGAGACCATCCGTCTCAAGATAACCGGGGAGATGGAACCCGGCCTCAAACCAATGTTTCGCCAGAGTAAGTTCGGCCAGGATGAAACTACAGCGCTGTACAAATACGGTGGCGTGCCCTTGTTGGTAGAGGATTCCGCGACCGGAGAGTACTACACGGAGTTCTCAACGCTGGCGCGCGGAGATAGGTTCTACTATTACTTTGAGATTCGTGATGCCACCGGCGGCCTGAGGGCTTCCTTTACCAGCGACGACCGCGACCCGTTCGTTTTCAAATTCATCGGAGAGGTCCCCCTGTACATTATCGGTCCGCATATTTTCTTCATGTTCGCCACTGCGTTCTGCGTTGTTATGGCCTTTCTGCATTCGTTCAAACTTCTGTCCGGCGACACCGACGTTCATCCGCTGGCGTTTTATATATTTCTGTCGGTGGTAGCCACCTTCCTGGGTAGCTACCCGTGGGGTTTTGGCATGAACTACTACGCTTTCGGCACTATCTGGGAAGGTGTGCCCTTCGGCACCGACGCCACCGATAACAAAACGCAGCTGCTGTTTGTATACCTGCTGTTTTTGACTCTGGCCACGGTGGGATCTCTGCGTAAAGGAGGACCAGGCCGCCACCTCTACTCACCCAAGGCCCTGGGCAGGTTTGGCGTGGGTGCTTTCGGGCTGATGTTAGTGATCTATCTGATCCCGCACTCGATTCAGTTTAGCGCCGCCCTGACCAAGAGAGTGTGCTATGGATTCATCGGTTTGGTAGCGTTGCTTTATCTTATCGGACTGCTCAGCCGCCCCAAATCGCGGGGAAAACAATCGCGGCCGGAGCGACGCGCCAAAACGTGACCGAACGGATCCAAAAGTTTATCGCGGATAAGGCGCGGCTTCTCACCGATGCCGGTATCGAACGGGCCAGGGGCGAGATCGAGATTATCCTCTGTCATCTGCTGGATTGCGAGCGGCTCGATATCTATCTGCACGGTTATGACATGGTGACCGACGACACCAGGGCTCGCCTCAATGAGATCATCAAGCGTCGCCTCAGCCGCGAGCCGTTACAGTATATCCTTGGGGAGTCATGGTTCTATGGACGACGGTTCCGCGTCTCGCCTGCGGTGATGGTCCCCACACCCGAAACCGAGCTTCTGTGCGAAACCGCGATACGCTGCGTTCAACAGCGGGGCGTCCGGCATCCCCACATTCTGGATCTAGGTGTCGGCTCCGGCGTGATTTCGGTCACTATGGCGCTTGAGTTGCCGGAGTGCGAAGTAGTCGCGCTGGACATCTCCGAGGAGGCCATCGAGGTAGCGCGTACCAACGCAGCCGAACTGGGCGCAGTGGACAAAATCGAGTTCAGGCAGTCGGATTCCTTTGAAGCTATCCCGGAGACCGAGCGCTATGACCTGATCCTCTCCAACCCGCCATATATCGCCAACTGGGAGTACGATGCGCTGCCGCCGGAGGTGAAGGCCGACCCCACGATTTCGCTGCTGGCTGGTGACGATGGTCTGGACGCCGTGAGAGTGATTCTTCGCGACGCACCAAAGTTCCTCGCGCCTTCCGGACGCATTCTGTTCGAGATCGGATATGACCAGGGTGACCGGGTGGTTGAGATGACCGAAGCCGATGAGCATTTTCGCTCGATTGTCGTGATGAAAGACTACAACGACCAGGACCGGGTCGTGATGCTATCGTGTGACTAAGGGCTCTATGCCGAGAGAAAAGACTGTCGACAAACTCGCGCGCGTTCGCAGGATCATTGCGCTTCTCAAGAAAGACTATCCCGACGCCCGCTGCACGCTCGACTTCAGGAACGTGCATCAACTGATGGTAGCCACGATTCTCTCTGCCCAATGTACCGACGAACGGGTTAATATCGTTACCAAATCGCTCTTCAGGAAGTATCGCAAGGTTGAGGACTACGCAAACGTCGACCTGGAGGAGCTTGGTCGTGATATTTACGCCACCGGCTTTCACAACAACAAAGCGAAATCAATCAAAAAGTCTGCGCAACAGCTTCTTGAGCTTCATGACGATGAGATACCTCGCACTCTCGACGAACTCACCAAACTTGCCGGAGTGGGTCGCAAGACGGCTTCGGTGATTCTTGGCGCCGGGTTTGGTCTGGCCGAAGGGATCGTGGTCGACACGCATGTTGCGCGCATCAGTCGACTACTGAAACTCACCAACCAGAAAGACCCGGTCAAAATCGAGCGCGACCTTATCAAGATCATTCCCAGAGACGACTGGATCATCTACTCGCATGTGCTGATATTCCATGGCCGCGCGGTTTGCAAAGCCCGCACGCCGGAGTGCGGGGCGTGTGTGCTGAAAAAGCTGTGCCCGTCGGCGTACCAAATCGGCGAATAAGTGTCAGTATATGGACGGATTTCGTGTTTGCAAAGAGCGTAGTTATTCTGGATGTTTTTATTACTCCGCATTGTTTTCCATTCCCCTTTTCAAACTCATATCAATGCATTATAGTTGAGTAATGTTGCCCGATCGGCTGCGACTGTAAATGGAGGAGAACGTCTTTGCGCATCGAAGTTCGAGATTCCGACCGCCTGAGGATTAAAGCGCCGGCCAAGGTGAATCTGTTCCTTGAGGTGCTGGGCAAGCGTCCGGATGGATATCACGACATCAACTCGCTGTTCCAGGCGGTGTCGCTGTATGATGAACTCACTTTCTCCATCACGGACAAGCCCGGCGTGATGATCGAACTGACCGGCGACACCAGCCTGCCTACCGGTGATGATAACCTGGTGAGTCGAGCCTACACTATAATGAGGAGCAACTTCAACCTGCCTCATGGCCTTCTTGTCAATCTCGACAAGCAAATCCCTGTTGCTGCCGGATTGGGGGGCGGTTCGGCCGATGCGGCAGCTACGATCATAGCATGTAACCTGCTGTTTGATCTTAACTTATCCCGAACCCAATTGGCTCGATTGGCGCTTGAGGTCGGCTCTGATCTGCCCTTTTTCTTCTCTGGAGGGCAAGCGCTGGTCGGCGGGCGCGGCGAGGTGGTCAAATCGTCGGATTATCCGACCAATTACATGCTGGTGTTGGTGACTCCCGGTCAGCCGGTCTCAACAGCCGAGGCTTATGACCTTCTCAAAATGGACTTGACAAAGCCGAAGGTTCCCTTTACCTTGCCTCCCTGCCGGGACATTAATGAGTTCATTGTGGCTTTACACGTGACCGGCAACGATTTTGAAGATGTTCTTGGTGCGTCTTATCCAGATTCGGTCCGAATCCGGGACGTTCTGCTTCAAGCCGGGGCAGTGCTGACTCGTTTGAGCGGCTCCGGTCCGACAATGTTCGGGCTTTTCGTCGACGCGCCGGAACTGGGTCGGGATGCAACATGCGACTGGGACTGTTGGCGACTGTTTACGGTCAAGCCAATAACCTGGCGGTTGGAGGTAGTTTGAAACCCCGCGGAGGCTAGCGTGGAAATTACAGAGGTTAGGGTCAGACTACGCAACGAGGAGCGACTCAAGGGTTTTGTGAACGTCACTTTTGACGACGCCTTCGTAGTGCGAGGAATGAAAGTCATCAGCGGCAACAACGGTTACTTCGTGGCGATGCCGAGTCGAAGGTTGCCCGATGGGAGCCATCAGGACGTCGCGCACCCGGTGACCACCGAAATGCGTCGCCAGATTGAGGAGAGAGTGCTTCAGGCTTACGAGGCGGAACTCGAGGCCCACGCCAAAGTGTGACAGGATCGATCAAGATATCCTGGGGCGTCGTCAAGTGGTAAGACACCAGCCTTTGGAGCTGGCATTCCCAGGTTCGAATCCTGGCGCCCCAGCCATAAATTCCACGACAGCCAGTAGTACTCGACAGGAAAGGCCGAGCATGACCGCCGTGGTTGTCTAAGACAACGCCTGGAAAGACAGCTATGATCATACGCGAAGAACTCAAACTTGTAACCGGCCGCTCCAATCGACCGCTGGCTGAGAAGATAGCCTCACACCTGGGTGTGCAACTCACCGATTGCACGGTGACGACTTTCTCCGATGGTGAAGTTTTCGTGCAGATCAACGAGAACATCCGGGGCGCCGATCTGTTCATTATCCAGCCGACCAACGCTCCCGCCGAGAACCTGATGGAGCTATTGATGCTCATCGAAGCCTCGCGACGGGCTTCGGCGATGCGCATCACGGCCGTGATTCCCTACTACGGTTACGCCCGGGCCGACCGCAAGGACCGACCGCGAGTAGCTATCACCGCCAAACTGGTGGCCAATCTGCTGACCTCGGTCGGCGCTGATCGGATCATTACCATGGACCTTCACGCCAGTCAGATTCAGGGTTTCTTCGATCTGCCGCACGACCATCTTTACTCATCAGTGATCTTCAATCGTTATTTCCACACCATGAACCTGGATAATCTGATCCTGGTGTCACCGGATGTCGGCTCGATCAAGCTGGCACGAGCTACCGCCTCTGCTCTCGACACCGATCTGGCTATTGTCGACAACCGACGTCCCAAGGCCAACGAGTGTAAGGTGATGAATCTGATCGGTGACGTTAAGGACAAGAATGTTTTGATCCGCGACGATATGGTTGACACCGGCGGCTCGCTCTGTTCAGCCGCTTATTTTGTGAAAGAGCGCGGGGCGCTGGAAGTTTACGCCGCTGCCACGCATGGTGTGCTGTCGGGGGATGCTATCCAGCGAATCTGCGATTCGCCGATCAGGCAGATGATCATAACGGATTCTATCAATCAGTCACAGCGGTCGCTTCCGGACACCTTTAAAATGCTCAGTTGCGCCGAACTGATCGCCGAGGCGATCAAGCGCATTTTCGATGAAAAGTCGGTCTCTTCGCTGTTCAAGGAGATACCGTTAACAAGTTAGAGAATATAACCATTCATTTCTTGAGGTCGAATAGCTGCTATGAAAGAAGTCCCCATCAGCGCTTCACGGCGCGAATCGCTGGGTAAAGGCCCCGCCCGACAGTCGCGGATGGCCGGTACCATCCCAGCGGTGGTTTACGGTCCCGATCTGGAGCCTATCCCTATTGCCATAGAGGAACGAGCCTTCCGGACCGCCATAAAATCATCAGGTGGCGCCGGCACCATTTTCAATCTGGATGTAGAAGGTAACGAGAACAAAGTCGTCCTTCGCGAGATCCAGCGTGACCCGGTCACCAGCAAGATTATGCATCTTGATTTTCACGCTATCAGTATGACCAAGCCGCTGCATATCTCGATCCCAATTCTCTTCGAGGGCACGCCGCGTGGCGTCAAGACCGACGGCGGCATTATGCAAACTACCATGCGTGAGCTTGAAATCTCCTGTCTGCCGTCCGAAATCCCGGAGTCGTTGGTCCTCGACGTGGAAGATTTGGGCATCGGTGATTCCATCCATGTGCGCGATGTCGAGGTCCCCAAAGTGCAGATACTCTCGGCGGAACAGCGCACGATCGTCGTGATCGCCGCGCCGACAGTGGTTAAGGCCGAGGCCGTCGCCGAAGGCGAAGAGGTCGAAGAGGTTCTCGAAGAAGGCGCCGAAGCTGCCACTGCCGAAGGCGAAGAGGCTGCCAAGGAAGAATCCAAAGAAGAGTCCAAAGAAGAATCCAAGGATGAAGGCAAAGGTAAAGGAAAAAAGGGCAAGTAACCCAGGCTTCATCGAATTGATCTGTACGGTCGCCGGTCTCCCCGGCGACCTTTTCTTTTGGTGTGCCGAGCAGGTTGGTAACGCCTTGCACATCTCCATCGCCATACTCCGTGCGACCTGAAGATTGTGCGTTGTGCGTGATCGAGGCTTCAGGACTTCTTGAAAAAGGCGTCGACCGATGGTGGTGTCGGGTGTCCCTGCCCGACACCGTGGTTACCTTTGCACAGGAGCCGTCAGGCAGAGACGCCTGACGGCACAGGGAATGGTGGTGTCAGGTGGTCCGGACGTTCGTTCGTGTTTCGTGCGTGGTGTACGTCCTCGCGCACCACGCTGAATAGGGCTTTGGGCGGGGCAGATGGGGGTGTTCTTGTGGGCGTCGTACACCCACGGGTATGACAGTTGAATTGATCTGTCGGCTGAGACCGCTACATCATATCGTCAGGGTCGACGTCGACGGCCAGCTTGATCGTTGAGGGCAGTTTGAAACGAGGTTCGGACAGTTCCCACTCGCGCAACATCCTGACGAACTTGATAACCTGGCGCGTTTTGACAAAGAGATGTCGCCGGTAGTTTCCTCGCAAACGATAATGCGGACAGGGGGCCGGACCCAGAGGCACCGACTTTTTCAGACCGGCTGATTGAATCCGCCCTAACAAGCGCTCACGAAACTCCAGCGCTGTCTTTTCAAGTTTGGTCTCGTCTTTGCATGACAGTCTGAAGTTGACCAGCCGCGAAAACGGTGGGTACGACAAGGCGCGACGCAATTCGATTTCACGTTTGTAGAATGATTCGTAATCCTGTCGCGCAGCGTCATCGATGAGTTCGCTGTCCGGATAGTATGTCTGGATCAACACCTCACCCGGCGCCACCCGACCCGAACGGCCGGCCACCTGTAACAGGCGGGCGAACGTTTTTTCGGAGGCGCGAAAATCCGGCAGGTCCATACTGAGATCAGCCGAAAGCACGCCGACCAGTGTCACCCCGGGGAAATCCAACCCCTTCGTCACCATCTGTGTCCCCAGCAACAAGTTGCTCTTATTTGCTGCAAAGTCAGTGAGTATCTGGTAGGCGCGTTTGCGCCCTGAGGCGCTGTCACTGTCGAGCCGCGCCACGCGGGCCGACGCAAGCAGGCGCGGAATGCTCTCTTCTACCTTCTGTGTTCCAGCACCCAGGAACAAGAGTTTGTCGCTCCGGCACTGAGGACATCGGTCGGGTGTTCTTTCGATGTGACCGCAATAATGGCATGACAATTTGTGTCCGACCTTGTGGAAGGTCATGTTCACCTGACAGTGAGGGCAGCGCGGCACATACCCGCAGGTGGCACACTTGATTTGAGGCGAGTGTCCCCTTCGGTTAAGATACAAAATGACCTGCTCGTCCTTGTCGAACCGTTTCTCCATCTGCTGCTTGAGGGCAAACGAGAAGAACGGCAGGTCGCCTTTCAGACGCTCGGTGCGCATATCGACCAGTCGCACCGTCGGCAGGGCAGCACCGCGCGGCCGTTTGGTCAGGCGCAGAAGTTGATAGCGTCCCGCCTGGGCATTGTGATACGATTCAAAAGAGGGAGAGGCCGTTCCTAACACGATCGGGATATCGCCGATCCTGGCTCGCATTATGGCTGCATCGCGTCCCTGGAACCGTGGCGATGGATTGTCCTGTTTGTACGATGGGTCGTGCTCCTCATCGACCACGATCAGTCCCGGATCGGCCACCGGTGCAAACAGAGCGGAGCGAGGTCCGATCACGATTTTGAACCGCCCCGATCTGACACCGCGCCAGCTTTCGAATCGCTCGCGTTCCGTCATCGCGGAATGGATAACTGTCACCTGGTCGCCAAAGAATCCGCGAAAATACGAAAGAGTGCTGCCGGCCAGCGCAATCTCCGGGGTGAGCACGAGAGCGGTTTGGCCCCGGTCAAGTACCTTTCGACACAGGTGACAGTAGACGATTGTCTTGCCGGAGCCGGTCACTTTGTGCAGCAGACTGCACGAGAAACCCTGCGATAACCGCTCCTTCAGCCGCGCCACCACCTGGTCCTGCTCGTTGTTCAGTCGGATGCCGTCGACATCGGTGCGTGCCTTCACGAAATCGAGTACCAGACCAGCTTCGTCATAGTAAACCGGAACCAAGGCGGCGGTCTTAACAGCCTGACGGATGAGGTAGTCGGTCCAGTTCGCCTGTTTGAGTTCGGAGTGCGTCCGAATACCGTCAAACGGTTCCGGCGTCGTCTTGCGTCGCCGAAAGAACTCTTCGTACGCTTCGTTCTCAGCCATCCGGTAGCCGGTGGTCCGTCGCCTCGCAGTAAGTCGATTGCTAAAGTCTTCCTCTATGACTGCTTGCTCCAGAAGTTGTCCGAGCAAGCCCTTCTTACTTCTGATTCTTCGCAAGGCTTCAGCCGACACCAAACTGCCCGGTTTTACCGGCCGTCCCAGCAGATCACTTAGCTCATCGGTGTTAGTGCGCCACCGGTAGCGTGTGGAACGGGTGCTCTTGAAAACTCCCGGCAGGGCGGCGGTCAGACAATCAGCCGGGTTGGCCAGGTAGTAGTCGGCAACCCAGGTACAAAACCGAAACAGTTCGCTGTTGAAGTAGCTGACTGAATCAGGTGACCGAATTATCTCTTTGAGACGAAGGCCGGGTTGGGACCGACCGCAACCGATGTAGAATCCAATCTGTCGCGTACGACCGAACGGCACCAAGACTCGCTGACCGAGGGTAAGAGAATCGATATCAATTGGGATGCGATAGGTGAAGGTGCGACATAACGGCCCCGAGACGGCGATCTCGGCTATGCGATCGGTTTGGCTCATCCAGGTATTCCCCGCACAACAAAGCGGCAGGTGTTCACCTACCGCCCTGAGATTCTTCATTTGCCGCCGCCGGTCGGCCGCCTGGTGTGCTCTACCGGGCGGACCGATGGACCGACGGTAGTTTACTTAAGCGCCTTATATTTAGCTCTGGCCTCAGCTTCCTTTTTGTTCATGCCCTCGTTCTGATAAAGGTCGGCAAGCTGCTGCCAAAGGTCGGCCTTGTCCGGCCGGAACTCAACGGCCTTCTCGTAGGCGGCAATGGCTTCGGGGAATCGTTTGAGGCTAACATTGACATCACCGAGATAGGTCCAGTTATCCGGATCGGTCGGCCGAAGTTCGCCAATCCGGGCGTAACCTCCAGCGGCATCTTCGAACCGCCCCGTCAAGGCACTGACCAGCGCGAACTGATCGGCTATGAACTCATCGTCCGGATTTGCTTGAAATGCCCTTTTGTAATACGTGTGAGACGAATCAAACGCCTCATCCTTGCGAGCCAGCCAGTCCTGCTTCAGGGACTCATCCCCTTTGTCCGAGTAGAAATTGGCCGAATCGGAAGAGCGTCTGGCCAATTCATTATAGTAGCGCCCAACGCCGCTCAGTACCTTACTGTGATTTGGATTAACCTGAAGAATGTCGCCGTAGATCGCCAGCGCGGAGTCATAGTGGCCGCAGTTATTGTAACAAATGCTCAGGTTGTACATCCAGGTAGTGTCGGTGGTACTATCCGCGAGATAGTTCTTGAGGTGCGGGATGGCATCACAGTATTGATCCATGTTGATATAGGTGTAACCGATCGATAACGACATGGAAGCCTTGACGTTGTCCGGTGACTTCTCAAGTCCGATCTCCTGCCACTCAAGCGCCTTATCGTGGTTGCCTGTTTTTTCGTACGCGCTGCCAATACCGATATAGGTCTGGTGGTTGGTGGGATCGATGGTTATAGCCAGTTCCAGGTTGGCCACGCATGAGTCCATATTGGCCTGGAGGTTCGCCTCCAGATAGGAGCGACTGGCCGAATCCTCGGCTAGTTCGATTTCATCACTGATTTCATCCATGACTGTCAATTGCTCGACACCGGCATTGTAAAACTCGCGCCAGTACATGACTGTGATCGAGTCGGCGTGCTGGATGTACTTCTTGCAGTTCTTGCGGTACTTCTTCTTAATCTCGTCGTTATCGCAACACTGATGGAGAGTGTCAAAATAAGCCACCATCCTGTCAACGTAAGGCTTCTTATCCATCGGACTCGGAGATTTTTCGATGTAGTCGACGTTGATCTGGCCCATCCAATGCAAGGCTTCAGCATGGGGACCGTAATGCATGAAAAGCGAGTCCAGCATGGCGATAGCATCGGGGTAACGATTCAGATCGCCCGAAATAATAGCGATCTTGGCCGACTTGATGTAAGCATCCACCGGCAGCTTGCGCGCCCTCTTACCAGCCAGCGCCGAACCAGCCACTAAGGTCGTCAGGACTACGATTACTATTGATCTTGCCAACTGTTTCAAAAGAACCTCCTGTCTACACGTCCAGTCATTCATCGTCGGGCAGAATGTAACTGCTGTTGTTCACCTTGTCAACCACTGGGGTGCTCATCTTGTCGTAAAACGGACCACTAAGACCAGTTCTACCGTCTGTCCGGCCCTGAGGGGGACATCAAATTCAACAGTGTTGGCATCTTTACGCTTATAGGCCAGGCTGGACTCCGTTATTTCCCAGAAACCGTAGAATCTCTTTTCGACTTTCACGGTGATATCCGAGTCCTTACGGTTTCGCAACTCGATCACATACTGTCGATCTTCGACCTTGGTTGAGATGCGCGTCTGACTCATGAGCCGCTCTTCGGCGACCACATCGAAGGCGTTGCCGACCTTGACCTTGACTTCTTCATCACGCGGTGTGTGTTTGATGCGGTCTTCACCCAACAGGATGACCGACCCGTCATCGTCGGCCTTGAACAGGCGAACACGTCCTGCCGGCAACGGCATGCCCAATCCGGCCTCTTTTGAATTGACGAACTTCAGCATCACTTCCACGTTGGTGGGATGACGCTCGGGGCGAT
>DAOVOW010000018.1 GCA_030629485.1 bacterium | reverse complement strand
GATGGATATTACGATTGTGCTGCCGAGATCGGGTTCGAGAAGAATCAACAGTAACCCGACTCCTATCAGCGGGAGGTATGGCCACAGTAGTTGACGCAAGTCAGTGAGGTCGCGACGTGGGTTCGACAATGAGAAGGCCAGGAAAAACACGAGCGCGAAACGGAAGATCTCGGATGGCTGACCGGAGAACGGACCCAGGGCAATCCAGCGGTGTGCTTCGTTGCGAACCGGCCCAACAAACGCCAGCGCCAACAGCACCATACTTACCAGCAAAACCGGCACCGAGTAGATGGCCACTCGGCTAAGATTCAGTTTGCTGATTACGAATACGGCAGCCAGTGACAGCAACGCCCACAGGCACTGCTGGCGCAGAAACAGCAGGTGCGAACCGAAACGAGCTTCGGCCAGTATCGATGACGTCGAGTAGATCATGACCAGACCGATAACCAGCAGCGCCAGATAGGCCAGCATTAATCTTTCGTCGATAGTGCTTTTAGTCAGCGATCGTTTCATTCTCTTTCCTGCCGCGCTTGAGGTCGGCCACCGCCGCCTTGAACAATTTCCCGCGCTGTTCGAAGTTGTCGAACATATCGAAGCTGGCGCAGGCTGGTGACAGCAGCACCGTGTCGCCCGGTCGCGCCTGCGCGAAGCTGACCTTGACTGCTTCCTCAAGTGAATCCGCAAACTGGGTGGGGAAGTGTCGTCCCAGACTGTCGTACATTTTCTCTTTGGCTTCACCGATCAGGACTATTGAAGCGATCCTGCCCCGCCCATATTCCAACAGCGGCTGGTAAGAGGCTCCCTTGTCGCGTCCACCGGCGATGAGATGGATGCGGGTGTTGATCGAACGCAAGGCGTAGCAGACCGAGTCGACATTGGTCGCTTTCGAATCATTGACGAAATCGATCCCGGCCACGCGCGAGACGGATTCGAGGCGGTGCTCCACACCCGGGAATGTCTTGAGCACACGCACCATAACTGCGGGATCGACGTCGAACAACGTTGCCGCCGTCACCGCCGCCACCGCGTTCTGCAGATTATGCGGACCGGGGATACGAATATCCCGGGCAGAAACTATTCGTAGTCCCCGTCCGCCATGCGCTATGCAGAGATCTCCCTGCTTGACAAAGGCACCCTGTTCAACCTCGCCCTCGGTAGTGAAGTACAGTTTGTCGGCGATGGTCGTGACGTTGTCGCCCATGATTTCTTTGTCCTGAGCGTTCAGGATGAGGTAGTCACCACTCTTTTGATTCTCGGTGATGCGGTACTTGAGATTCTTGTACGCCTCGAAGCTGCCGTGGCGGTCGAGATGATCCGGCGACAGATTCAGGATCATGGCCACGTGCGGCGCGAAGTCGGCGATCCGTTCCAACTGGAAGGTCGACACCTCAACAACAGCCACCCCGGACTTGCCGATCTTGTCCGCCACCTGCGCAAACGGTAGTCCGATGTTGCCGCAAACGAAAGTATCGAGACCGGCGGCGGAAAGTATCTCACCTATCAAGGTGGTGGTGGTAGTCTTGCCGTTGGAACCGGTGACACCGATGATCTTCCCGCGACAGACCCAGGAGGCAAACTCGATTTCCGAGAAGATAGGTATCCCCCTGGTTTGCGCTTTTTTCAGGATATCGATCTCCGGCGGCACGCCGGGCGAGACGATGATGTAATCCGACTTCAGCAGGCGATCGCTATGTCGGTCGGTTTCGTAGGCGATGCCCTCCTGCTTGAGTTGAGCGATAGCCTCAGCCAACCTATCGGCCGGCGCCGCATCGGAGACAAACGGCACGCCGCCAAGAGCCGCCGCCAACGAGGCTGAGGAAAGCCCGGAGCGACCCATCCCTATGACACCGATGGCCCGTTCGCTTATGCGTTCCTGAACAGTCATTGTTTTCCTATCGCACTTTCAAGGTCGCCAGGGTTAGGAGGACGCACAGAGCGCCAAGGATCCAGAAGCGAACCACAATCTTGGATTCCGACCAGCCGCACAGTTCGAAGTGGTGGTGTATCGGCGCCATCTTGAACACCCGTTTGCCGCCACGGTAGCGATATGACAGAACCTGTATAATCACCGACAAAGCGACCATGACGAACACGCCGCCAACGATCACCAGCAACAGTTCTTTCTTGAGCAAAATAGCGACTGCACCCAGGGCGCCGCCGAGCGCCAGCGAGCCGGTATCACCCATGAACACCTCGGCGGGGTGTGAATTGAACCAGAGAAAACCCAGCGCCGAGCCGATAGCCGCTCCACAGAAGACAGCCAGTTCACCGCTGCCGGGCAGGTACTCGATGGCCAGGTACTCCGAGAAATCGACGCGGCCGGTGACGTAGGCGATACCGGCAAAGGCTACGAAGCACAGACCAGACAATCCGATAGCGAGACCGTCCAAGCCGTCGGTAAGATTGACGGCATTGGAGGAGCCTGTTATCACGATCACGATGAAAGGCGCGTAGAATACCCCAAGTGTGAGCACGTAGTTCTTGAAGAATGGAATCCCGGTCGTGCCGTCGTAGATTTTCTCAGGCGCCAGCCAGAACAGGGCGGCGGCAAAGACAGCACCTAAAAGTAGCTGGCCGATCATCTTCTTGCGCGCTACCAGTCCTTTTGGCTGACGTTTGATAGCTTTAAGGTAGTCGTCCATGAAACCGAGCGCGCCCAGCCAGACGGTTACCAGGAGCACCATCTGAGTATAGTAGTTGCTCAGGTCCGCCCAGAGGAGGGTGGGAATGATGATACCGGCCAGAATAATCAACCCACCCATGGTCGGAGTGCCCGCTTTCTTCTGGTGACGCTCAGGCATCTCTTCGCGAATCGTCTCAGCTACTTGATACTTCCGGAGCAGCCGGATGAAAAACGGTCCGAGAATAAGACAGATGAAAATGGCGGTGACGGTGGCGCCGGCGGTGCGGAAGGTTATGTAGCGAAAAACATTCAGGCCGGAGACATATTCGGTGAGGGGATACAAGAGGTGGTATAGCATCAGGCGTCACCCTCACTCCCGGCGACGGCGTCGATCACAGCCTCCAGGCCGACACCGCGCGATGCTTTGACATAGACGAGATCGCCATCCCTGAAGTATTGGGACAGTTCCACGGCGCAGGCTGCGGCGTCTTCAAAATGACGGCATGAATTCTTATCCTTCCCGGCTGCCGACAACTCATCGTGGATGTGACGCGAAAGGGGTCCTACCATTACGGCCAAATCGAAGTCACAGGTAGAAAGCAGCCGTCCGACCTCACGGTGGTACCGTCCTGCTTCGTGTCCCAACTCGAGCATGTCACCCAGCACAACGATCCGTCGACCGGAGGCGGGCAGAGTGAAGAAGATCTTCAAGCCCGCTTTGACCGATTCCGGATTGGCGTTGTAACAATCGGCCACGAAAGTCACACCGCCATGTTTGACGACCTGACCGCGCATCGGCGCCGTGGCAAGTGGGATACTTTCAGTGGCCACGTCGTCAAAGTTGTATCCGAGTGTTCGAACGATTGCATACGCCGCCAGCAAGTTGCTGACTTGATGTCGACCGGGCAGCGGCAGTTTGAACAGATGACCATCGATTGTCACCGTGGTGCCACCGACGCCTTGCGGTTCCATCACGTCGACTGTGAAATCAGCCTCGTGGTCGAGGGCAAAGGTGATGAAGTCACGGCGTATTGCCTTTGTTTGTTCACGCAGGATCGGGTCGTCACCGTTGATGATCACCGGGACGTTGTCCTCAGCAGCACGCACCAACTCCAGTTTGGCGCGGGCGACCGACTCGATCGAATCAAAGAACTGCAAGTGCGATGGCCCGACGTTGGTGATCGCAACCAGATCAGGGCGAACGATCTGAGCCAGTCTCGGCATCTCCAACTCGGTTGAAATACCGAGTTCCATCACGGCAATAGTTGTCTTCTGCGGAACGGAAAAGAGTGAAAGGGGCACCCCAAAGAGGTTGTTGAGATTGCCCGGTGATCGGTACACGTTTGTTGTGACAGCGTTCAACAGATGATAGGTCAGCTCCTTGGTCGTGGTCTTGCCGTTGGAACCGGTGATGCCGACCATGCAAGCAGTGAGACTATCGCGATAGGTCGCCGCAAGGGTCAGCATCGCTTCATGACTGTTGGGTACGGCGATTACCGGCACCTCGCCGCGAATATGTTCCAGACCCGGCCAGGCGTACTCTGCGATTATCCCGGAAGCTCCGGCGGCGATGGCGGCGTTGATGAAATCGTGTCCATCATTGACCTCGCCACGGATAGCCACGAACAGTTGCTTCTCCTTTACCGCGCGGCTGTCGATAGCCACGCCGGTGAAGCTCTGTTCGACGTTGTCCGTGTTGTACACGGTGCCGCCGGTGACGGCTGCCAGTTTACTGAAACGCAACGTTATCAATTTCCTTTGTCACTCACCAGTCCGGTATATCCAAGTTCGGCCAACACTCGCTTCGCTTCGCCGGTGTCATCGAACTTGTGCCTGACACCCTTGATTTCCTGATAGTTCTCCGCACCCTTCCCGGCCAGCAGGACAACATCGCCGGGTTCAGCCTTCTTCAGAACGGCTTCAATAGCGGCGCTTCTATCGCCGATGATGTCGTACTGATCACCCTCGAGACCGGGCTTGATATCCTCGATGATTGCATCGGGTTCTTCGCTGCGTGGATTGTCTGACGTCACCACACAGTAATCGGACCCGGTCGTGGCCGCCTTGCCCATCAGGGGCCGCTTTCCCTTGTCGCGATCACCCCCGCACCCGAATAGCACCAGCAGCTTCCCCTGTGACAATTCGCGCGCCGTTTCGCACAAGCGTTCGATGGCATCGGGGGTGTGAGCATAGTCGACGTAAACAGCGAACGGTTGCCCGCACTCAATGTAGTTGAGACGGCCCGGCACCGGCTGAGCCGTCTCCAGTCCGCGGACGACGTTGTCGATATCGACACCGGCGGCCAAACCAGCAGCAGCAGCAGCCAGAGCATTGATAAGATTGAACCGCCCCGGCAGGGGGAAGGTCACGGTGTGAACACCCATCGGTGTCTTGAGATCAAACACGGTCCGAGCACTCTCCAGTTCGAAGCTGGTACAGTAGACATCGGCCGAGGTATCCTCCAGTGAATAAGACAGGTACGATGCTGTGATGTCACTGAGGAAGGATCGAAACTCCGGCACATCGATATTAATGACAGCGTAGCTGAGAGGACCTTCCAGTCGTTTAAGGAGTTGCTTTTTGGTCTGAAGGTAGTCCTCCATGGTCTGATGGAAATCGAGATGATCGCGCGTGATGTTGGTGAAAACGGCCACCCGAAAATCGACATTGTCCACCCGGTGCAAAGCCAGGGCGTGCGATGACACCTCGACAACGGCATTGACGCAATAGTTCTTCTTCATCAGATAGAGCAAGCGCTGCAGATCAAGTGACTCCGGCGTCGTGCGCTCGGCGGGGAAGGTCTCTTTGCCGGAATCGTAGACCAAAGAAGTCACCAGGCCGACCGTCTTGTTGCGCGCTTCCATTATGCTCTTGATCAGGTAACAGACCGTGGTCTTGCCATTGGTGCCGGTGACGCCACAGATCTTGAGTTTGCGCCCCGGGTAATCGTAGAACTTAGCTGCGAGATCAGCCAGCGCCTGGCGGGTATCGGCCACCTTGACGTAGTTATCAACAAGGTTGCATTCGTCATGGTCACCCACGACGGCCACCGCGCCCCGCTCAACCGCCTGAGGCACAAACTCGAAACCGTCGCGCTCATACCCCTTGATGGCGACAAACAAACTGTTCGGTTTTACCTGGCGCGAGTCGTATTCGATACCCGCGATCTCGACGTCACCGCTACCGGTCAGTTCGGCTCGTGAGTGTCCTGTCAACAGTTCGCTGAGATTGATCTGAGCCTCCACACGCCTACGTCGGTTTGCAGGTCAGCCGACATATCTTGTCGTCGCTGATTGTTTCGCCGGGTGGCATGGACTGCTTGACCACGCGACCACGGCCCTTGATAGTGAACTCTACTCGTAGAAAATCCAGGTAGGCGGAAGCCTCACGGATTGACAATCCGGTCAGGTCGGCCATGCGAGACCTGTCGTCGCCGGGTGACGCTACCGATACCAGAATGTCATCGTTCTTGATGGCTATGCGATCCGTAGCCGGGAATTGCCAGACGACAAAACCATCCTCGTCACCACACCGTAGCTCCAAGCCGCGTTCCTCGGCCCGGAGGCGTGCCGCCGTAATATGGCGACCGACCAGATCCGGAACCTCGACGGTGGATTCCAGTATGTCGGTCTTCGCCAAAAGTATTCTCTCGGAGGGGGTGAAAAAGTCCGGGTTGAGGCGGGCATAACGCTCGGCGATTCGGCGGAAGGCCGGTCCCGCGGTCCATCCACCGTAATGCACCGGACGTGGTTCGATCAACACAACCATTCCTGCGATTAGCGGTTGATCGCATGGGAAGAAGCCGGCAAAGCTGGCGGTAAATTTGTTCTTAAAGTAGCAATAATTCTCCAGATCGGGGATTTCGGCGGTGCCGGTCTTGCCACCGATGCATACTACATCCGATTTCACCGGCGTGGCAGTACCGACCTCGACCACTCCCTTCAGGAATGATCGCAACGTGTCACAGGTTACTCGACTGGCCACGCGTCCGATGGGCTCAGGATCGCAACGGTCGACGATGTAACCATCCTCGTCAACACAGCCGAGAATCAGGTGCGGTCGCAGTAGTTCACCACCGTTGGCGATAGCGGCAAAACCCGCCGCCATCTGCAGAGCGTTGACAGCCACGGCATGACCCATGGCCAACGCCGAGATTGTGTAGTCGGACCATCGTTTGGGCGTCACCAGACGGCCGCGGGTCTCACCCGGCAGACCGATGCGGAGCTTTTGTCCTATCCCGAATCGGCGCGCCGTATGGTACAGTTCGTCGCCGCCCAGTTGCACGGCGTACTTGCCCATGCCGATGTTGCTGGAGAGTTCCACCACTTCGCGGAAGGACAGCCATCCGTGTTTCTTGTCATCGCGAAGGCGGTGCCGACCCAGCTTCCAGACCCCCTCCTCGCAGTAGACCGAATCTTCAAAGTTGACCAAACCGGCATCAAGCAGTCCGGCCGCCGTGAACGCCTTAAAGACGCTGCCCGGTTCGAACTGGTCGGAGATAACACGCAGTTTGGTAGGTTTGTCCGGCGATAATTCGCTGGGGTCATAGTGGGCCATGGCCAGGATATCGCCGTTGTTGCAGTCGAGCATCACGACCATCCCACTCTTGGCGCTATATTCAGAGACTGCCGCCCGCAACTCCTCCTCAGCTATCTCCTGCAAACGCCAGTCGACGGTCAGCACGAGCGAACGGCCCGGCGAAGGTTTCACCAACGCCTTCTCGTTGACACGGAAAGTGTTGCGCAAGCCATCACGGCGGATATCAGCCAGCCCCTTGCGCCCGGCCAGCGTCGAGTCGAATGCGAACTCCAGGCCGGACTGGCCGCTGTTATCAATATCTGTGAAGCCCAGAATCTGCCGGCCGATCAGCCCGAAGGGATAGGAGCGGTGAGCGGAACGGCGCAGATACAGACCGCTCGGAGCCGTCTGTTCAATCCGGACGGCAGCGGTATCATCAAGCTGTCGCTTGATCCATCGAAAACGCCGCGACGCAAGTCCATACTTTCGGGCTGCTGAACCGGCCTTGAGATCGTAGAACTGCTCGATATATTTCCCTACCGCCTTGAGTTCGCGCTTATTGGCCGGGTAGGCATACAACGACGAGACCACGATATTGTCAGCGACTATCTGACCGTTTCGATCATAGACCAACCCGCGATCGGCCGGAATGTCAATTGTCCCCTCCGACTGTTTTTTGACAATCTCGCAGTATTGGGAATGTTTGAAAACTTGCAGATGAACCAGACGAGCCGTCGCCACAGCAAAAAACAGGCAGACAAACGCCAGCAGAATTCCGAGACGCAGACGCTGCTGTTTGGTCAGAATCACCGATCCCCCTCCTCGCCGTTCAGGCTGGCCGGTCTCAATTGACGCAGATCACCGGCGCTGGCGCGATTCTCCGTTACCACCGGCACATACTGGGTAACGCGTTCGATAGCTCTGAACATCGTAGCCAACTCGTCAGGCTCCGGGGGTTTTTCTTCCCGTCCGATCAGCGTGTAGATCTGATCCGCCGCCACCGGCTGCAGCCCAAGCGAATCCATGGCGTACTTCTCGATTCTACCGGCTGCCAACAGCGAGGCCAGACGGGCGTTCAACTTTGAGGTGGCATCGACCAGCCGTTTATTCTCGGCGCGCAGGTGTGAAACCTGTTTGACCGTCGCCAGGACATGCACCCTTTGCCAGACATGGATGACGCTGGCCATGAGGAACACCGTGACCAGCACGGCTATCGGGAAATAGCGATGCGACCTCAGACGGTTGACAAGAGAGGAGCGGATTTCCACCGTCTCTTTGAACTTGCGCACCGTCTTCCTCATACGGGCAGCCTCTCTGCAACACGAAGTCGCGCCGATCGGGAGCGGGGGTTGGATGCTATCTCTTCGGCGGCAGGCATTATCGGCTTGCGAGTGATGATTTGCATTTGGGGAACCCGGCCACACACGCAGACCGGAAATCGAGGAGGACAGGTGCACCCTTTGGCGGCCTGCTGAAAGAAGCGCTTGACGATGCGGTCCTCCAGTGAATGGTAGGCAATTACGGCCATGCGACCGCCGGTATTGAGGAAATCCAACGCTATAGGAAGGAGCTTCGAGAGTTGGGCCAACTCGTCATTGACGGCGATACGCAACGCCTGAAAGCAGCGGGCAAGAGCTTTGGTGCGATAATTCGGAGGCGCCAGTTGCGAGACGATGGTGGTGAGGTCGGCGCTGGCGGTGAACATTCTCTGTTGTCTTTCCCTGACAATCGCTGCGGCTATCCGGGCCGCCTGCTTCTCCTCACCGAAATCGCGAAAGATGGCAGTGAGGTCCTTCTTACTCAGCGAGTTTAGCAGTTCCGCCGCGGTCGGCCCGCCGGACTCCGGGTCGAACCGCATGTCCAGAGGTCCCTCCAGACTGAATGAAAACCCGCGCTCGGCATCTGCCAGTTGATCCGATGAGAGTCCCAGATCAAGCAGTATGCCGTCAAATTTCTTATCCTCGAATTGGCCGACTACGGTTTTCAAGTCGCCGTACGCGGCGTGTACAACATCACGGACTTGCCGGCAGTCACCGAGGTTTCGTTTGGTTCGAACGACCGCCAGAGGGTCCCGGTCGAGACCGTACAGTCGGGCCGCCTTGCCCAGCTTCGAGGCCAACGCCTTCATGTGGCCGCCGGCGCCGGCGGTGAGATCGAGATAGGCGCCATCAGGATTAGTCACCAGCATGGCGACTACCTCGACAACCAGCACCGGCAGGTGACTACTCTCGTTCGCGTCCGGGATCATGGACGGAAAACAGTCGCTCGGCTACTTCCTCGTAACTCCCTGCGAACTGCTCGAGATAGTATTCATACCGTTGCGGATCCCAGATCTCCAGCCACCGATTGACACCGATCACCAACAGTTCCTTGGACAACCGCGCTTCTCTGACCAGGTGCGAAGGTATCAGGATACGACCGTTGCGATCGGGTTTCACGGCGCCGGCGGACGAATAGAACCGCCGACTGAAAAAGCGAAAATCCTTCTGCGTAAAATTGAGTGAAGAAAAGCGACGCTGGACTTCTGCCCACTCAGCCTCCGGGTAGAGACTTAGACAACCTTCCAACCCCTTCGTCAGAACCAGGGCACCCTTTAGCAGTGGCGTGCCGTCCGGCCCGTTTACTGCTCTTAACTTGGCCGGCAAGGCGAAACGCCCTTTGTCGTCCATCGTCGTTTGGTAGCGACCGACGAAACCAGTCACCGGCTTCCTCCACTTTCTGCCATTTTCCGCTCTAATTATCCCTATTCTACATATTCTTCCCACCCGAAGTCAAGCGATTTTTTTCGCCAGATTAAAAAAACAGGTCTCCTTAACTTCCGGCTACTCAAAGAGTAAGGAATATCACTTTTCGTAAAGACGTTAAGCCGGTGTTGTGAACAAAGCTTCAGACAAAGACCGGTACGGCTGGAAAGTCGAAAACTCGGGTTAAATCCTTCAAATGTTGGAGGTTCGCCATTATGAAAGGCCACCTTCATCGCCTTCCGAGCCTCCCTCATTCCTTCACCTATCACCTCGAAGTGACTGAATAACAGCAAATTGCGCGCATTCGAAAGATTTTCGACAGTCAGACTCAGGGGAGGGTCGGTCTCTTGCACTGTTTATCGCAGGTTCAGGATGAAACGAGCGAGCACAGATATGAAACTACACATCTTATTGGCAACCCTAATGATCCTGGCGGGATCGGCCTTGTCCGGCACGGCAACGTTGGAATTCAACACCGATGAGGTTGAGTTTGATGCCGCTATTGGACAGATTGAATACAGGGGATTTGAGGCTACTTCTGTTGGTTTCGCTTTGACCCTTCCGAGCCGAACGTACTATGTTGCGCTTGGACTGGGCGAATCGGCGGAATCGATGAGCTATGAAGTCACCGACTCTGAACCGCTGGGGTATCTGAGCGGAGAAGCCCTGGAACATGACATCCCAACTGGTAAGATCCAGGTCGGCGGTGTGAATCTGGCGAGCACCTTCGCGGAAAGCGACTTGGGCAGGAAAGCGGTAGAGGTTGTTGACGTGTTCGAGATCGATCAGAACCGCCACGCCGGCCTGATGGTTTTTCCGGTGACGGTTGGGGCCGATGGTGCGGTACAACTCAACAAGGCCATTACCATCAGGCTGGGCACAGAAATCCTGGCTCCCGAACGGATGTTGACAGAACTGCCCGGCGTCGAGTTCCGTTCGCTGGAATCACCATTGGCCACGCTGTCCGGTGGCGATGCGCCCATCGACTATGTCATCATCACGTCGCCGGAGTTGGCCATGCCCCTGCAACGGCTGGCCGTTTACAAGAACAGCACCGGCTACCGAAGTGAGGTGAGGTTCATCGATGACATACTCTTATCGCAGACCGGCCGCGATGAGGCCGAGAAGTTGCGCAACTACCTTGTTCAGTTCTACCTCGATGGCGGTCGGTTTGTGTTGATGGCCGGCGACCATACGGTCCTTCCGATCCGCTACGCTTACCATCGGGCAGTCGACACGATTCCTCATCTCGGCGTGCAGCAGGTGTGCGATCTTTACTTTGCCGATCTAACCGGAGAATGGGATCAGGACAACGACAATGTCTGGGGTGAGCGTACCGATGACCAGGCCGATCTGATCCCGGAGCTTTGGGTCGGGCGGCTGCCGTTCAATAGTATCGAGCAGTTCGACGCCTATGTCGACAAGCTTATCGCCTACGAGACCGAACCGGGAGGCGACGATCGCAGTTACTTGTCGAAAGCGTTCTTCTTCTCATCCGACCAGATGCGGGACTACTCGGGCGGTGGTCAGCATGCCCGTATTGCTTTGGCCTATCCCGACCATTTCGACATTGATACTGCCAACGGCGTCGAACTGGATCGCGGCGACGATCCCGACCCACACAATGTGGTCCCCTGCGAACTTGAGGAAGTGTTGTCGGAGGGTTATGGCATCGTCAATATCATCGCTCACGGATCCGGAACCCTCTTCGAGGTGCGCACCTCGGTGTATAACCAATTCCCCAAGACACGTTTCACCACTGACACGACCTCGTCCGCTAACGGTGCTATCAGTCATCTGGCGCCTAACGGACGCACCTCGCTCTATTACTCGTTGGCCTGTGACAATGGAGCCTTTGACTATGACTATCCGGAATCAGCGTCAAACCTCGTCGTCACCACTTTGGCCTTGCCCGATGCCGGCGCGATCGCTTTTGTGGCCAATTCACGTTGGGGCTGGGTGGGATCGAGTCACTTGCTTCAGCGAGCCTTTTTCGATTCCGCTTTCGCCCATCCGGATCGTCCGGCCGTAGCGGCCATGTACGACTCCAAGTTGCGCTACCATTACGTACGCGATGTCGTCTACGGTCAGAACTTCTATGGCGATCCCACGCTGATAATGTACGACGATGTGCCCGGTGAACTGACCGTCGAAGTCTACGCCGAGAACGGAGCCTGGGATATCGACGTTTCCGCTACCGGTAAGCCGGTGGCCAACTGCCTCGTCGTTCTCAGCGATACCCTGGGTATAGTTGAGCGGATCGGCACCGACGATCAGGGGCACGTAACAATCTGGGCGGACTACGAGCCCCTCAACAGCTACACAGTTGCCGCCGTCAAGCCCGGTTTCACCATTGAACTCAAAGCTTTCGTCCCGTCGATTGCCGCCGACGTCGATGACCGTGTCGATGACAACCTCCCGCGCGACTACGGGCTGTCCCAAAACTATCCCAACCCCTTCAACCCCTTCACCACTATCCGCTTTGACCTGCCCCGCCGCAGTCAGGTGGATTTGTCCGTCTACGACATCCTGGGTCAGCATACCGTCACCCTCAGCGAGGGTGTGCTGCCGTTCGGCACCTATGAAGTAACATGGGATGGACGCAACAAGCGCGGGTCCGCCGTGGCCAGCGGTGTCTACTTCTACCGCCTCAGCGCTGACGGTTTCACTGAAGAGAAAAAGATGGTGCTGGTACGCTGAGCGTCATAGACGGCAGACAGAGAGGCAGCTACGGACGCAATCCCTGGACAATGTCGGCGAATTTCGTAACCATAGCGCTTGCAGAAAACCGGCTCGCATACTCCGGTTGCACTATTAGCGACATCTCACCAGACAGATGCTGCTGAGCGAAACGACCGATGAAGTCAGCCGCACGCGCCTGGTCATCGTGCTGCGTGGGATCATAGCGGAAACCGTTGTCGATCTGTGCTATCAAATCGGCGACGGCGCTGCCCGGCGGCAAGGCGGCCAGGATCGGACGACCAGAGGCGAATAGATCAAACAAACGAGAGGGAATGATGCCCCGCTCTTTGGTCGACGCCAGCCCGAAGTAAAAAAGAGACGCTTCGGATAATATCTCAATCGACCGACGTCG
>DAOVOW010000430.1 GCA_030629485.1 bacterium | reverse complement strand
ACCAAGTCAAACAAGTTTGACTATGCCGCCCGTTGACATCTCGTTCGCGGAGAGTCGCTTTCTTGATGGCGTCAATTGCGCATGATTTCTCTGAACGCCGCATTGGAGAGATACGAAGATGCACATCCTTCATTCGCCCCCCGATTACGACGGAAAGAAGACCCGCCGCTGGAATGCGGCGGGTCAAAGCAAGAAGATGTATCAGAAATGTTGGCTTAGAACAGGAACGCGGTAACACCAACATTGAAGCCCAGAGTGTTGCCGGATACGGAATCATCCTCACCTTCGGGAACCTCGGGTTCAGTCTGCTTGTAGTTCTCTGACTGATAATAGAGGTTGGTGTTAACAGCCCAGTGCTCGGTAAGCATATACATAATGCCGCCCTTGCCGCCGAAATAGGTGACCGTTTCCTTGTGATCATTATCGCCAGAGCCCGAAGTATACTTGCCATATTTGAAGAAGGCCTGTACATAAGGATAGACAGTGCCCTTGACCTCGGTCCGAGTAGCATCGAGATTGAAGAAATAAGATACTGTTGGCCCAACACCAAAGGTAGATAGGCTGTAGTCGCCCTGAGAGGACTTGCTGTACAGAACCTCACCGCCGACAGCAATGCTGGGTGCGACGAAATATGCCAGGAAAGGCGAAAACCCAATGTTGGTTACCCCATCTCCATCACTATTCTCGTAAACATCGCCACCATGACTGCTGAAACTAACTTCCCCACCAACAATCATACTTCCCTTGTCGACTGGGCCCTCGGCGGATGAAACCGTAGCTGCCAGCAACAAAGCCATAGCCAAGATGATAATTGCCTTTTTCATCACTTCTCCTTAAGTGTTAAACGTAATTTGGTTCGTCTCCAGAAACTCCGCGCTGGGAACTCATGTTCCAGACGCCTTATCAAAGCCTGTACTCGCGACACTGTCGGGTTACGGTGCCGCGCCGTGTACCTCCTTGTTAAGTGTTTGTAGGCGAGTCGGTCACCCGATCCGACCCCAAACATTCCATTGGCGTAAAAGAAGTTATCGAACAATGTTTGAAGCAAGCTTTTTTTCGGATGGAAAACTATTCCAGTGGCCTGCAGGCGCCCTGAGGTTGTCCCGCAAGGCCGTTTAGCAGGGTCCTGGTCTCGACGCAGTCGGGATTGTGACCCTCTGATTTCTCCTAAGCGATTGAGAAACAGGCGGCGCATGAGCCACTTAATGCACCATGCGCACCATGCGAAGACCGACGGTGTAGGAAGAAGCGCTCTCGATGACGAACCCGGCTTTGAGATAGCAGCCCAGGGTGACAGTGCAGTCGCCGTACAGGTTCAGGAGAACCTTGGCCACGTTTGGTCGATGGGCAGCCCGGTGGTAGAGCAGATCGAGCATTTTGGCGCCATAACCCTCGGAACGTTTGAACGGATCGACGATAAGATGCGCGACCTCCATCGCCATCTCCAGCGGTCGGTTGAACAACTCCCCATAGGCGACCGGTTTGCGTTGCCACAAGAGAATGTAAGACTTGACGGAATCCCGCTGCCAGGAGTCGACGATATCGTCCGGTGGTGGAAAGTCCTTGCCGCGACAAACGTTGTGATAGGTCTCTTCCGAATCGATCCATGAACGAACTGCCTGCGCGTACTCCGCGGTGTAGGGAACGATATCGGCCTTGGCCTGG
The DNA here is from genome assembly GCA_030629485.1 of bacterium. GTDB lineage: Bacteria > Zixibacteria > MSB-5A5 > GN15 > FEB-12 > JAJRTA01. Next base: position 896 of record DAOVOW010000430.1, on the reverse strand, counting down.
GTCCGTTCGGGCACAGCTTTACTCCACTGTTACCGACTTGGCCAAATTGCGTGGTTGATCGACATGACAGCCACGCATCACAGCGATGTGATAGGCCAGCAGTTGCAGAGGAATAACCGACAGCAGCGGCGTCAGTAACCGATAAGTCTTCGGAATGTAGATGACATGGTTGACGCGTTCGGCGATTTTAGTGTCACCCTCGGTGGCGATGGCAATTATTTTCCCCTTGCGGGCACGCACTTCGGCGATGTTGGACATCACCTTGTCATACACCGAATCCTGCAGCGCGATCACTACCACCGGCATGGATTTATCGATCAATGCGATCGGGCCGTGTTTCATTTCGGCGGCCGGGTAACCCTCGGCGTGGATGTAAGAGATCTCTTTCAGTTTGAGAGCACCCTCCAGGGCCGTAGGAAAGTTGATACCGCGACCGAGATACAGGAAGTTGTTGGCTTTATAGTACTCGTTGGCAATCTGCCTGATCTGTTCTTCGGCCTGGAGGATCGAACCGACCTGCTCGGGTATCTTGTAGATTGCGGAGATGATCTCCTGGCCCTGCTGTACCGAGATATGGCGCATTCGTCCAAGCAGCGTGGCGATCAGCGCGAGCACCATCACCTGATGACTGAACGCCTTGGTGGAAGCCACACCGATTTCGGGCCCGGCGTGGATGTACACGCCGCCGTCGGACTCTCGAGCGATGGAACTACCGACGACATTGACAGCGCCCACCACGGTGGCGCCGCGATGTTTGGCCTCGCGCATCGCCGCCAGAGTGTCGGCTGTTTCGCCCGACTGGCTGATGGCAAGCAGTAATGTGTTCTCGTCAATGATCGGTGAACGGTAACGAAACTCGGAGGCGTACTCGACTTCGACCGATACCCGGGCCAGTT
>DAOVOW010000301.1 GCA_030629485.1 bacterium | reverse complement strand
TTCAAAGCATTCGCTGGTAATTTCCTCCGGGTTCAACTCGGAAGCGGCTCCGAGAAATGTGAACATCGACCGCTGAGCATCCGGCGTGATAATGGAGAGGACGCGCCCGGTGGGTGAGGATGATCGAAACAGACGCGGTTGCACCCCGCTCTTGATGAGTCCTTCCTCGAGAAGATCGCCCAGAGCATCCTCGCCCCGCTTGCCGACAAAACGCGCCGCGCCGCCGAGTTGCCCGATCCCTACCACCGTGTTACAGGCTGAACCACCCGGCACCATGATGGTGCGGCCGGTTAACTGGGAAACGACCGTTGTTATGAAGGTCTCATCGACCAGTTTCATGCCCCCCTTGGCGGCGTCGACCCGTTCGAGGAAACTGTCGTCCTCGTTGGCCAGCAGGTCGACCAGAGCCGATCCGACCGCGGTTACCAACCTGTTGCGAATACGATGCTCCGTTGCGCCCATTATTACCTCACACGCAGTCCACGGTTATCACACTACAGTAGACACCTATCCCACCGATACCTCACGATGTCAACAAGAAAGGTGCAACGCCCGGCCCTTGAACTCCAAAGCAACATCATCGAGCAGGGTAAACTCATGGTTGAGAGAAAAAAAACCGGCCGCGAGAAGTATTGACGGCCGGTCTTATGTGTCGGGCAAGTATAGTTCTATGCTTTGGCGGCTTTGTCCATCTCTTCTTCGAACTTAGCCACAACTCTGTCGAGTTCCTGGGCCAGATCCTCCGGACTGGAGGAAGTGGGCATGGCCACATCACCATCAATCGAATCATCGATGGTTCTTGCTGGCGGTTCTTCATCGACCGCGAGCTTATCGGTGGCAACTTCATCTCCCGGTTCCGGTGTCTCGCTATCTCCCTTCGGCCCTGCGATAAACCCCGGTGGGATACCCTCGGCCCGCACCGTGGTTTCCACTATCTGTCCGGGTCGGGGAAACGGCTCTTTGGGCATCTCGGCAACGTCGGAATCAGTTGCGTCCGTTTCCTGAGTCTGATATCTCTCGAGAGCGGCGGCCAGCTCGGGGTCAATCGGTTTGGTCTCGTCGCTTGCCGAGTCCGACTGCTCGTCGTCATTACCGGTTGCTTTGGATTCGGATTTCGGCTCACCAGGTACTTCGACTATTTGCTCGGCGGCGTTGGCTTCCTCTGTCCTGATCGGTTCGCCCGACGTCGAAGGCGTACCGACCGTCTCCATCACCTTGCGATCGACCTCGGAAGACTGGGTCACCTCAATAGCGCTGGCTTCCTTGTTCGCAACCTGGGAACCGATGAGTTGATCGATTATCTCCAGATGCGAGGTAATAACGCTGCGCACCTTGTTGAGATAGGATCTCTTGGTCATCTCCGCCTTAGAGATGTTGGTCTCAATGTCGCTCATCTGTTGCGCGCGCGACCCGAGGATTTTGTCAGACTCCGCTTTGGCCTTGCTGAGGATCAGTTCCGCCTCTTTCTTGGCGTTGTCGACGGTCATATCGGCGTTGCGGCGGGCATCAATAGCCGCGCTCTTGATCGTGTCCTCGAACTGTCTGAGGCCGGCTAATTGCGTCCTAAGTGAATCGACCTCCATCGACAACTTCAGATTCTCCTGCTTGACCGCTTCAAGCGCGGCCGCAACCTGCTCCAGGAGACTATCGACCTCATCTTTGGAGTAGCCCCGCATCTGAGTAGAAAACTCATAATTGCAGATATCGTTTGGTGACAAATCCATAGATCACTCGCTTATCTAAAGGTTCCTTTACTCAACTCATAATGGCTGCCGACGTATTTGCCTCTGTGCAATATTAGAGCAGTCAGCCGCCTTTGTCGCTCTTACCTTATTATCGTAACTTTGGGGAAAAAATTGAGCCTGTTTGAATGCCGCTCAAACCGGTGGGCGGCTCGCGGAGTCTACGCTCGGCGTGGTCCGAAAAGAGAACTGCCGACCCGGATCATAGTCGCGCCCTCGCCGATAGCTAAGGGGAAATCCACGGACATGCCCATCGAAAGGGTATCGAACTGATCGCCGAGGCGATCGCGACCATGTTTGAACAGGTCATGACAGAGGGCGAAGGCCCTGCGAATTGTGTCTTCGTCTTCGACAAAGGGACCGATCGTCATCAACCCCACCAGATCGATATTGGAAAACGTTGCGATCTTCATCAGCAGGTCCTCGCATTCATCGGGCGCTACGCCGAACTTTGCGCTCTCGCCGGAGCAGTTGACTTCGATCAGGCATTCCACACTGCGTTCCAGTTTGTCCGCCTGCCGATTGATCTCCTCGGCCAGCTTCAGCGAATCGACCGACTGGATGACATCAAAAATCTCCAACGCCTTCCTGACCTTGTTGCTCTGAAGGTGCCCGATCATATGATAGCGTGCAATCGGTCCGGCTTCTTTGATTTTTGGTTCAGCTTCCTGCACCCGACTCTCCCCGATATCGTGAATACCGGCAGCCACGGCCTGCTTGATAATTGCAGCCGGATGGGTCTTGGTGACGGCGACGATGTGGACGTCGTCCGTGTCGCGGTCGTGCTCCTCGCAGGCATCGGCGATCTGCCCACGCAACTGGAGGATGTTCTGAGCAATAAGGTCCTTCATCACCGGACAATATCCGCGAGGTCAGCCATCAGCGCAAGGGAAATCGGTGGCAGGTCACGTCGTCGCGCTTTGCGCGGATACAACCCCACACTAAGCGCGCTGCCTCACTCTGAGCGCACTGCGTCACCCTGAGCGGACAGGCTGTGTCGCAATTGTGTGTTCCGCCGGTTCTTGCGTTCGCCGAAGGCGAGCGTGTGAACTGGCGGCTCAAAAGGCTGCATTCCCACAACGACTTAGCAAGGATCGCAGGGTCACACCGACACCTTTGGCGTGTCCAAAACACAGCGAAACCGTATTATGACACAGCCTGGGAGTCGAAGGGCGGGACCACTGTGCAGCATAAGACGGTCTACCGCCCAAAAAGAAAACTCCCCTCCGGCGATCGCCGGAGGGGGTTCTCGGAACTTGATACATATGTTGCAAGTACCTGCCAATTTGCCACTCTAAGTGGCTGCAGCCACTTGGCTGCCTTACGCCGCAAGCAGGTCTTACACTACTAATATCGGACTTTATGGCGTTTTGTCAAGCAATAATATGGACTAAGTCGCTCATCCTATGTCGTGGCGCTCTGGGTGGGGTACCGGTCCTAATTCTCGTCATTGCGAGCGACTGTAGGCACTCGTGCCGTAGGGAGCGCGGCAATCTCATTCTCCGAATTGCCCAACAAATCACCCGACGAATTGAGATTGCCGCGTAGGGGGCGGCCTTGCGTCGCCCCAATGAACGCCACTTGTGGCCGGCGGACACAAGGCCCGCCGCTACGCGATAGAAAAAGCGACTTTTGAGACAGCCTCTGGACATCTGCCGGGCACAAGTCGAAGGGTGAGCGGAATCGAAGGGCGAGACCACTCTGCGGCACAAAACGGGTTCCCTCAGTAATTACAAACGGGGACAGCGTTGTGCTATCCCCGTTCGCTCGTAGGTGAAACGATGGATGACATCGACCTCGGGGGACCGTAGATGTGTCAGGTATCATACAAGATTGCCGTTACCCTCCACCAGACCATCCTTCAGTCGGATGATTCGTTGTGCCTGTTTGGCGATATTCACATCGTGCGTAATGATTATCACTGTTTTTCCGGCGCTCCACAGTTCATGGAAGATCTTCACAATCTCGCCGCCGGACTTGCTGTCGAGATTACCGGTCGGTTCGTCGGCCAGGATCAAATCCGGTTCGTTGGCCAGGGCGCGCGCGATGGCAGTACGCTGCATCTCACCGCC
>DAOVOW010000363.1 GCA_030629485.1 bacterium | reverse complement strand
AGCGACTCGAACAAATGCGCCAAAATATGGACAAAACCTGGGACCACAAAGTCTAACAGGTCGTTTCCGTGCCGATCAAGAAAATCATTGTCGAGAAGGCTAATCGGCTTTATCAGTCACCGCCGGATCTGGTGTCGTTTCGACGGGCGGAGAAAAGTCGGTCCCTTCTAAAGAAACCGGAAGTTTTGAATCTGGCTGATTTCCGGTGGCCACCCCAGCCCGACATCGCGCTGTCCGACGATCATCCCCTGGCGCCGGCTGGTAAGGAAGCCATGCAGCGACTGAAGGAAGATTTGGCTGGATGGTACAACTCAGTGTACGACGCGCGGCTCAGCCCCCTCAAGGAAGTCTTCATCGGCAACTCGATTTCCAGCAATATGCTGTGTCTGGCTCTGGCCTTTATCGATCATGGTGATATCGCCTTCGTGCCCGCCCTTGGCCTGCCCTTGTATCGCAAAGTGGTGGTGGCTTGCGGCGGAGAACCGGTGACTTACTCGGTCTCGTCTCAGGACGACTGGCTGCCGAATTTCGAGCGGGTCGGAACACGCCTGGGACGAGTGGCACGCGTTCTCTTCGTCAATTCACCCCACAACCCGACCGGGGCAGAGTTGAGCGAGAAGGATATGGCTGACCTGGTCTGGCTGGCCGGCAAGGAGAATATCATGGTGATCAATGACGCCGCCTATCAGACCGTCACCGGTCGCAAGCCGGCCAGCCTGATGAGTGCTGCCGGTGGTCGGAAAGTGGGCGTCGAGGTCGGTTCGTTCGCCTATCACTTCGGTCTACCCTCCCTACCTCTGGCTTTTGTTGTCGGCCACCGGGACATTATCAGCGGGCTGAAAGAGGCCTCAGGCCTGGTTCGTCCTCATTTGATGGCGCATCAGGTTCAGGCAGCATTGGAGGCAATTCGGCAGTATCCTAATAGATCGCTGCAGAATGTCCGCCGACTAATATCATTGGCCGCCGCCGAGGCGGCCGTGCTAATGGATATACTGAAGCTGGAAAAGGCCGGGTTTGATTCTGTTCCTTTTGCGTGGGCTCGGCTGCCACGTCGCAGCCCTTCGAAACGCGCCGCAGATCGGCTGCTAAGACGAAGCCGTATCCTCGTCACACCCGGCGCCGCTTTCGGCGACCTAGGCGAAGGTTACTTGCGGCTGTCCCTTACCGCCGGGGCGGAGACCTTTGCTCAAGCCCGCAAACGACTCCAGAGGCGCCGTGCGGCGAAACTGACCGAGGAAGAATGAAAGATATAATCCGCATGACCGGCATGTCGTTCTACGGTTACCATGGTGTCAGCGCCGCCGAACGCGAAACAGGCCGGATGTTCGAGGTTGATTGCGAACTCGAGGTTGACCTGGCCGAGGCCGGCAAGTCCGATCAACTGACTGACACCGTCGATTATGCCCACGTATACGAAACGATCAGGGAAACGGTCGAGGGCAAAGCCTTTTCCCTGTTGGAGCGGTTGGCCGGAGAATTGGCGGCGCGGGTGCTGGATCGCTTCGGCGTCTACCGGGTGACTCTGCGCGTTCGCAAGTTGAACCCGCCGGTGCGCGGTCGCGTCAAACATATTGAGGTGGAGTTGACCCGCCACCAGGCCGATACGACAAAACTTATCGATAACCAGTCATAGAGGTATGCGATGTCTGAAACTGTTTTCATCCTGTCCGGATCCAATATCGGTGATCGCGAGAAAAACCTCGCGCTTGCGCTCGAGAAAATGCACCTGATCGAGGGGCTGGAAGTGGTGGCTACATCGGCGATCTACGTATCGGAAGCGCAGGACATGGACGGCGAGAATCCGTCGTTCATGAACCAGGTCATCATGGCCGACTACCGTTACTCCGCCAACGAATTGCTGAACGGTCTGGAACTGATTGAGAAGAAGCTTGGACGGACGGCAAAGGGCGAGAAGCTGCCGCGTTCTATCGATCTGGATATCCTCATGTTCGGTCAGCAGATTATCGAGACCGACAGGCTTTCGATACCGCACCGGGAGTTGCTGAATCGTCCCTTTGCTATGGTGCCGATGCTGCAAATCGACCCAAAGGTGGTGCATCCCGTAACAAAGAGACCGGTGTCTGACTTTCTCAGCGATGATGATCGCAGTAAGGTGATGCTGTTTAAGGACCATGTCGCACGACAACCGTAAGCCCAACTATATCGCCGTCGAGGGAGTGATCGGGGTCGGCAAGACCTCGTTTGCCGCCATGCTGGCCGACCGGCTCAAGGCGGAACTGATCGCCGAGGAAGTACATGATAACCCCTTCCTGGTCGATTTCTACAAACAGCGCAAGCGATACGCCTTCTCCTGCCAGTTGTTTTTCCTGTTGTCACGTTTCCAGCAGCAGCAGCAGTTGATGGTGCGCGACCTGTTCGCCCAGCGCATTGTTGCCGACTACCTCTTTGCCAAAGATGCTATCTTCGCCTCGGTCAACTTGCCCGAGCGGGAGTTGGCCTTGTATGACAAAATCGCCCCGATCCTGTCAAGAGACATTCCAAAACCGGACATGGCTATCTATCTTCAGGCCTCGACCCCGGTGTTGTTGCAGCGAATACGTAAACGGAACTTCACTTTTGAGAAAGTAATCGACTCGGATTACATAGAAATGCTGAATCAGGCTTACGATTATTACTTCTTCAACTACACGGAGACACCGCTGCTGGTAATAAAAACGGATGAAATCGACTTCGTGGAGAACCCGGAGCATTTCGATGACCTGATCGAGCAAATCCAAAAACCTATGACCGGCAAGAAGTACTATGTCCCTGCCGGCAACGCAGTGCTTTGATGGAGCTCTATGCGATCCATCAGCGACAAAAAACGGATGACGGTTAGTCGGATCGTCAAGAAGAAAGCGAGCGGCGAGAAAATCGTCGTGTTGACCGCCTACGACTGGTTTATGGCGAAGGTTCTCGACCAGTGTGGGATCGACATCATTCTGGTCGGTGACTCCGCGTCCAACGTGGTGCATGGTCACGATTCGACGCTGCCGATCACGATGGACGTCATGATTGCCCATACCGCTGCCGTATCGCGTGGTAATGAATCCGCCCTGGTCGTTGCCGACATGCCCTTTCTGTCGTTTCAACCATCGACCGAGACAGCTATCCTGAACGCCGGGCGGTTCCTTAAGGAGGGCGCTGCGCACGCCGTCAAGCTCGAGGGCGGGCTTGAGATGGTTCCGACTATCAAGCGCCTGGTCGAGATAGGTATCCCGGT
>DAOVOW010000428.1 GCA_030629485.1 bacterium | reverse complement strand
GTTCTGGCTGCCGCGGATGGAAACAAATCGCAAGGTAACAATTCCCTACGCTTTCAAGAAGTGCGAAGAAACCGGCCGGATCAGCAACTTCGCCAAAGCGGGCGGCTTGATGGAAGGGAAATTCGAGGGGATTTACTTCAACGATTCGGACCTCTACAAGGTGATAGAAGGCGCCGGCTACTGCCTGAAGCTTCATCCCGATCCGAAACTGGAAAAATATGTGGACGGCGTGGTCGATAAGATAGCCGCCGCCCAGTGGAAAGACGGTTATCTTTACACCTTCTATTCACTCCCCAAGCATCAGCCGGAGAAACGCTGGACGAAGATCCGCAATATGCACGAACTCTACTGCGCCGGCCATTTCTTCGAGGCCGCCGTTGCCTACCACCAGGCCACGGGCAAGAAGAAGATCCTGGATGTGGCGATCAGGCTGGCGGACAAGATTGATTCCGTGTTCGGGCCGAAGGGACGCAAGGATCCTCCGGGTCACCAGGAGATCGAAATCGGGCTGGCGCGTCTCTATCGCGTTACAGGCGAGGAGAAGTACCTGAAGCTGGCGAAGTTCTTCCTCGACCAGCGCGGCCGCCCGGAGGGCCACAAACTCTACGGTCCGTATTCGCAGGACCACAAACCCGTCACGGAACAGGACGAACCGACCGGTCACGCCGTGCGGGCCGGTTACATGTACTGCGGCATGGCAGACGTGGCCGCCCTGACGGGGGATCCCGCCTACATCAAAGCGATCGACAGGATCTGGAACAATGTTGTCACAAAAAGACTGTACATCACCGGCGGCGTGGGCGCCTCACACCGGGGCGAAGCCTTCGGGCCAAACTACCATCTGCCGAACATTTCGGCTTATTGTGAAACCTGTGCCGCCGTTGCGAACGCCATGTGGAACCATCGCTTGTTCCTGTTGCACGGCGACGCGAAGTATATGGACGTGGTGGAGCGCGTCATCTACAACGGGTTCCTCTCCGGGATATCGATGACCGGCGACCGGTTCTTCTATTCCAATCCGCTCGCCTCCAGCGGCAAACGTGGCCGATCGGCGTGGTTCGGCTGCGCCTGCTGCCCAGTCAACGTTGTTCGCTTCGTGCCGTCGATCCCGGGTTATGCCTACGCGGTTCGAGACAACAACCTCTACGTCAATCTGTTCCTGAGCGGGACGGCTGAGATCAAGCTGAAGGAACAGACCGTCAAACTCACACAGAAAACGAACTACCCGTGGGACGGGGCGGTCACGATAACGGTTGATCCGGCGAAGAAGGCCCAGTTCGGTGTAAACGTGCGCCTGCCGGGCTGGGCGAGGAACCAGGCGGTTCCCAGCGATCTCTACAGGTACATGAACAAGGGTGATGCCAAGATCACGTTGAAGGTCAATGGTAAGAATGTTGATTTGAAGCCGGCCAAAGGGTTTGCGCGGATCAGCAGGACGTGGGCCAAGGGTGACGTCATTGCCCTGGATATGCCCATGCGGATCCGGCGTGTGTTGAGCAACGAGAATGTGAAGGAGAATGCCGGAAGGATCGCGATCGAGCGCGGGCCCCTCGTGTACTGCGCCGAAGGGAAGGACAATGGGGGACACGCCCTCAATATCGTTCTCGGCGATGGCGTGAAACTGAAAGCGGAGCATCGAAAGGACATGCTGGGCGGCGTCACCGTTATCACCGGCGCACCGGCCGGCGGCAAGCCTTTGGTTGCTATTCCCTATTATGCCTGGGCCCATCGCGGCAAAGGTGAGATGGCCGTCTGGCTGCCCCGCGTTGCCCCGGCCCGCTGATTGCCTTCCGGCCGGGCTCGATATGCCTTTGCTGCGCCGCCTCTTTGCCGGCGGCCGCTTCCAGGCCGGGACAGATCTGGGCCCCCAGCCCGCCGCCTCAAAAAAATTCAGGAAAAGGCCAAGTTTAGTTGACACCCAACATGTGGGGCACTAGATTCTTGGCGGGCCAATATATAGAGTTTGGCTCTTTGGAGCAGTGTGCCTCGATGCAATGTCCGTTTTGTGGCCAGGATAGCGATAAGGTCGTTGACTCTCGCAGCAGTGAGGGCGGCAAGACGGTTCGCCGCCGTCGCGAGTGCCTTTCGTGCGGGCGGCGGTACACGACCTACGAGCGGCAGGAAGAGGCCCTGCGAATGACGGTTCTGCGCCGATGAGCATTGGTTAAGCAATATTCTGCTGCTCTATTATATTTTGGTTTGAATTTATAGAATAATTCTGAACTTCTGTTACAAATTTCTTTTAATTCATTTTCCAAATTTATCGCTTTAATAGATTCCGGGATCGTGTAGCCAAGTTCAGGATTGTACTCCTGAGCTAATAATGTCATTAAGCGATGCCTTTTTAATTGAGCAAAGTTGCTTGCACTAACAATCAATTCAAATTTCAAGTCACCGGTTAGTTCAAATTCACGAGGTAGAGCATCAAATCTCGAAATATATTTTAAGGCTTCTTTGAAGAATGCTCTTCCATCTTCTTCAGTATTTAGCTTAAAAGATGCGATTTTGTAAGAATCTTCAAAAGACAATAAAGAATTGTTGTGAATTAAGGCAGCAGCAATGCTTCTATCGATGTTATTTTCC
>DAOVOW010000432.1 GCA_030629485.1 bacterium | reverse complement strand
GCGAATCCCTCCACCTGCTGCGGACTGTCACGGACCGCCATACCCAGAATCTCCACACCCTTGCCGTGGTATTCTTCATAGAGGCGGACGAGATCGGGAATCTCCCGACGACAGGGTGGGCACCAGGTCCCCCAGACATTGATCACCACCGGCTGTTGGCCGATCCACTCGTCGGAGCTATGCTGCTTTCCGTTTATGTCCAGGACAGAGAACCGGACGATATCAGACTTGGGTTTGATTTGGGTAGTCGTTTGAGGTGCCGGATTAGCCTGCTGATCAGGCTGACCCGCTTCACTGCTGTCACCGCTGCACGAGGAGAAAAGAGAAAGCATCAAAACCACAGCGAGCACTGGAATAATTCTTGTCATAATAGAGAGTCCTTCAAACCTGCATGTTTTCTTCGATTACCAGACTTCGTGTGCAGACAGCTTGAACAGGTTGGCTCGAGATACGCCGCCCATATCAACAGCTACTTGGAGCCACCCTTTTCAGAATGGACTTGGGTCTTGGCTGTGTCGTACTTGCGTTCGGCCACGTAAGCCAGATACTGCGAAAGCTGCTCTTTGGACTGATACCCGCGAGCCCCGCCCAGTTTGCCGCCATCCGGCTTCAAGAAGTAATAGGTTGGGTAAGATCTGATACCGAACTCGCTGCGGGCGAGATTCCGCTCGGTAATTTTGTATCCGTCGATGTCCAACTTGTTTTTGGAATCACCATCGACCTTGACCGACACAAACTTGGCGTCGAGCATTTCGATGATTTCCGGCTCCTTGAAGGTGGTCTTGTTCATCCTCTTGCACCACCCGCACCACTTGGTAGTGAAATTGATGAAAACATGTTTGTCCTCGGTCTTGGCCTTAACCAGCCCGGCATCGTACGACAGCCAGGCTATTTCGGTCGATTTGTGGGACGGCGTCTTGGCGTCTGCTTTACTGTCATCGCCGGCTATGGCAGTAAAGATTACGGCGAGAATCAGCAGCGCGGCGATAGTGGCGGTTGGCCAGTGTTTCATTGATATACTCAATCCATCCAGTTTTGTTGTCAATCTACTGCAACGGTCTCAAGTAAGCGCCCGATTGGCCAAGCAATTCCTTGAGAGTGTTCAGCAACCGGAAATCCGGCTTTACAGCGTACTTCTTGGACCTAATATACACTTCTAATCCATTTTGTCGAGCCGCAATTAGAACCGGAGTGTTTCCTTTGAACTCTTCCAGGGTGGCCAGTGCCTTATCCAAAGTCTTATCGGAGCAGTCGACATTGATCTTTATAACGAGTTGGCAGTTAAATCGTTCCGTCAGTTCCTCCAGGGGTGCTACGTCGGAACAGATGATCTTGGGCGCCTCTCCCTCACGCGTTGAGACTCGTCCGGTTACCAGGACCATCTGATCCACTTGAGTGACCTCGCGGCTTTTTTCGTAACAATCGGAAAACAGGATTAGTTCAACCGAACCGGTGAAATCTTCTAAGGTTGCAAAGGCCATGAGGTTGCCCTTCTTGTCGACCATGTTTTTCACCGCCGCAATAATCCCCCCCACCGTAACCTCACGACCGTCAGCCGCCGATTGCAGTTCGGCCGCTCGGAATGTCGCAAAGGAGTTAAGTTCGTCACGATACTTGTCCAGCGGATGACCGGAAACGTAAAACCCGAGAGAGCCTTTTTCTCTGGCCAGCTTCTCACCGGTGGACCATTCCGCGATCGGCGGCAGAGGCGGCGCTACCCGATCGGACGCGGCTCCATCGACAGCAAACAAATCATGACTGGCCGAGCTTTCGGACACGCGATGTCCATAATCCAGCATCGCTTCCACACACTCGAATTTCTGCGCCCGATAGCCCCCAAGACTGTCGCAAGCACCGGCGGCTATCAATGACTCCAGTGTCCGCCGGTTGATCGCTTTGATCGGCACTCGGCCGACCAGGTCGGCCAGATCGGCGAAACGTCCATTGTCAACACGCTCGTCGACGACAGCCCGGGCCGGGCCGACCCCGACGTTCTTGACCGCCTGGAGACCGAAACGGATGTTACCGTCGACCACGGTAAAATCGATGGTCGATTCATTCACATCGGGCGGCAGCACCTTGATCTGCAAACGGCGAGCCTCTTCCAACAGAATATAGATTCGGTCGCTGTCGTTGATTTCTGATGTCATCAAGGCCGCCATGAACTCGCGCGGATAGTAATGTTTCAGCCAGGCGGTCTGATACGCTATGTAGGCGTAGCAGGTGGCATGCGCCTTGTTGAAACCGTAGCGGGCGAAGGTCTCGATCTGTTCGAACATCTCGGCGGCGATTTTCTTATCGATCTTGTGCGCGGCGGCGCCGTCAAGGAACTCCCGCTTTTGCTCGGCCATCAAAGCGGCGTCCTTCTTGCCCATCGCCTTTCGCAAAAGGTCCGCCTTGCCCATACTGTAACCGGCCAGGGTGTTGGCAATCTTGAGTACCTGCTCCTGAAAAACGATCACGCCGTAGGTATCCTTGAGGATCTTTTCCAGTTCCGGATGGAGATAGCGAATGTTGGCGGCGCCGCGCTTGCGCTCGATGTAGGTATC
>DAOVOW010000321.1 GCA_030629485.1 bacterium | reverse complement strand
TAGCTTGCTTACCAGATTGGCTCGTGTCTGCACCATCGGACGCGGGACCTCCGGGCTGATGAACGCCTGAACCAGGACCGGGCGATCATCCGGTAGTTGGTCCAGCAGTTGCGCGCTCTGGTCGGAGAGCGAATGCAACTGCTCGGCAGTGGTATCGATGCGGAACTCGGCTCGACTTACGACGGCGTTGATACTGATCACGGCCACGACTATGGCTGCGGCGCGCACCAGGTGGTGCATCCAGAACCGGTAACCGCCCGCCTCGGCCGGCCAGTGACGGCGTCCCAGCAAGACTACGTTGAAGTATAGCATCACGCCAGCGATCGACAGAAAGTACAACAGCCCGGAGAAACTGACAACACCGGTTGCGAAGTCGACAAAGTAGGTGAAGACGCCAATCGGCGCCAGCCATTGCTGGAGGCTATCGCTGACGACCCATTGGGCGGAATTCACGAACACAAAAACGGAACAGAAGACAGCACCAACGACAAACCCGACCGTACTGTTGGTGGTCAGCAGCGAGGCTAACATACCGATCGACAATAGCGCCGCGCCGACCAGCCAGTAACCCAGGTAATTGGCAAACATCAACCCGATATCCGGGCTGCCCAGCCAAAACAGAACAATCACATGACTGACCGATAACAACAGTGAGGCCGTGTAAATGCCGAGCACGGCCAGGTACTTGCCGAGCACGATCTCGAGATCGGTGGCCGGCAGAGTCAACAGGAGTTCGTCGGTTCCCTGCTTGCGTTCATCGGCCCACACTCCCATAGTGAGCGCCGGGACGAACAGAATCAGCAACAGCGGGAATAACTGGTTCAACTGATCGAGGTTGGCCAGGTTGTTGGCGAAGAACCGCTGTTGCCAGAAGGCCGCGGCGGCGCTCAGCAATATGAAAAGGGTGACGAACACATAACCGGTGGGACTGGCGAAGTAAGCCCGCAGGTCACGTTTGGCCAGGACGATGATTGCATTCTTGTTGAGTGTCATACCGTCCCCCTCTCGACCCCGGCCGGGTGGCCGTAATTGGTCAGTTTGTAGAAGGCCTCCTCAAGTGAATCATCGCGACGCAGTTCGTCACAACCGCCATCAAAGAGGAGCCGCCCTTCGTGAATGAACAACACGCGGTCGGCGATGGCCTCCACTTCCTGCAGGATGTGAGTCGAGATCATAACCGTCTTGGACTGGGCCAGTCTGCTGATATTGACGCGGAAGTCGCGAATTTGATTCGGGTCCAGGCCGGCCGTCGGTTCGTCCATGATCAATACATCCGGGTCATGCAAAAGCGCCTGAGCCAAACCGACGCGCTGACGGTAGCCGCGCGAGAGTTTTCCGATCGGTTTTTCCAGCACTTCACGAATAGCGCACGAATCGGTCACGGCTTCGATGCGATCACTCAACCCGGCATTTGACAAACCTCGGACAGCGCCGAAGAATCTTAGCAGTTCCAGCGGTGTCATGTCATCATAGAGCGGACCGTTTTCGGGCAAGTAACCGAGATGCCGGGCCGCCTCAATTCGATTCGAGGAAACATCAAGTCCGGCGATGGCGGCACTGCCCTCACTAGGAGCGAGGAACCCGCTCAGGATACGCATGGTGGTCGACTTGCCGGCGCCGTTGGGACCCAGGAAAGCGACAATCTGCCCGCTCGGTATCGAGAAATTGATGTCCTCAATCGCCACGAACGATCCGAAGTACTTGCTCAACCCTGCAGCTTCAATCATGGCAGGAGAAGATGCTTCCGTCATAAAGTTACCTCTCTGTTTTTCAGCACCGTCACCTCTCAGTATGATAGACGATTGCGCATAAACACATTTTCTTAACTCAAGACAGGTCCCAAGATAGGCATACTCGTGTCGACTGTCAATAATCCCAACCGCTGTTTGCTCGACGAAGCACTAGCGAGTCGGTTCAAATGACATTATAAACGCGCCCGTACTCAAAGTTCCCCGACTCCAGGTCAGTAGAAAAGGCCACCCCCACGGTTGGGAGCGGCCTTCACAAAAGCCGGAATTCATTGCCGTCGACTTCTACTTGAGGAGGACCATCTTCTGTGTATCGGTGAATTCGCCGGTGCTCAGGCGATAGAAGTAAACCCCGCTGGCCGCCTCATGACCGTCAAAGGTCACCGAATGCTCGCCCGCATTGAGATGGCGGTCAACCAGGGTGGCTACTTTTTGGCCCATGATGTTGTAGACGTCCAATGTAACCTGACATGCCGCCGGAAGACTGAAGCTAATCTCAGTTTCCGGGTTGAACGGATTGGGGTAGTTCTGGTGCAGAGCATAAGACGAGGGCATATTGGTCGACTTCATAGCGTTGTCGATTCGCACGCCAAACGCCTCGCGCCCGTCGGCTGCCGCCTCTGCTTCAGTGATCCGCCACTCACCGTCCAACCGAATAATCTCCTGGTTGCCAGCAGCGATCGTCCCAGCGCCATCGAGGTCAAGCAGTCCGAGCCGCAGGCGGCCATCAACAAAGCCGTGTACCAGATCCAGATGTCCGGACCCGAGGTTCACCGGCTCCACGGAAGCATTACCCAACAGTTCCAGTTGGAGACCGCGTAATTCACGTGGCGTTGTGATCGCAATCGTCGTGACGCCATTCTCGAAGGTTGCGCCGACAACGATGCTGTTATCGACACGCAGCTTGCTGACAGCAGTTCCGAGACAGCCACACACCGGCGCCGGGCCGCCCTGGAAGAAGTAGTCGACGAAATAGACGAGGTCGGCGATGTTCGGGCCGGTGCAGGAACCGTTCACATCGATAGTATTCATGATGTACGGAGGGGGGCCACCGTTGAACATGTAATCGACCATGTAGACCAGGTCGGCGATGTCAACGCCTCCGGTGAGGTCAAGATCGCCGGGCACGTAAGGCGGCACCTCGGTAAGGTCGCGCTCGCGATCGAACCCCGCCTCAAGATCCAAACCGTTGACATCGGCAAACAACAGGCTCCTGATCGGGTCGGCCGACATCGCAGTGTCCCAGAGAATGTAGAAGGGGTCGTAACAGTCGGCGTTGAGGGCATGGAAGTGGATGTTGAACACCGCATGCTCGCCGACCGGGATGATATCACCGGCAGAGTTGGCCAGGGCTACATACAAGAATCCGGAGTCCGGCTTGACGTACGAGAAGGTGTAGTCCCAGGTTTCAGTCAGTAGCCCGACCCGTGACAACGAGTCAACCTCGGCGTCGAGAGGAATCTTCAGGGGGATCGAGGCGCCTTTGATCGGTTGGGTCAGTTTTACGTGAACCGGCTGAACCATGTTGCCGTATGCAACCGTGGTCGAGGGGACAATCACGGAGTCGCCCGCACCCGGCATAACGCCGAGGATTTCATAACAGTGTGGACCGTCCCATTCAGGATACACGGTTGGGCCCAAAGCCAGCACCCAAAGCCAGTGACCGGACGGTGGGAAGAACGTTGAATCCACGCAGAGGGTCTTGCCTTGCATATCCCCGCTCAATTGGGTGCGAACGAGGAGCGAGACGGCATCGAATCCGTCCTCCAGCCCCGGACCGTTCAGCAACCCACCGCCGAAGGTGACCGTATCAGAGC
>DAOVOW010000065.1 GCA_030629485.1 bacterium | reverse complement strand
GTGGGGTGGTGACTGGACCGGGCGCAAAGACCCGATGCACTTTCAGTATTGCAGTGGGTATTGATCGGCTGGCTAATAATGGGGACAACAAAATCGGGGTGAGAGGATTTGAGGCTCCGACATCAATCCTCTCTGACATCCCGAAGAGCCTGCCTTATGGCATCGCAGCTGCACTCGGACGGTTCTATATCCGCAATAAACGTATCAGAGTATTCTGAGATTATGGCTCCTACGCGCAGACCTAGACTGTTATCGTCAATCTCCCGTACCAAAGCCCTGCAAACATTCATTGCAGCGAATCTGTTTTGAACGTCAGCGGCATACACAGCAAGCTCCAGTGCAGTTGCTCGATCATTAATGGACACCGATGACTCTGAGAAGACTATCCTCATCTCTCCGGCGATGACCTCAGCATGCGACCAGGCATAGTTGGAGTTCTTGACCATCTCGCCGTAAACGGAAAGAAACTGTGAGAGATGTGATTCTATCGGTGTCTGTTTAAGGGCGTGGAATATCGGCCGCTTCAGTTCAAAGCATATTCTCTCTTTGTCCTGTAACTCTAAACTTGATAGCTCTTCGATGAAGTTCTTGATCTGGGTTGAGTCGTATTTGTTTTCAACCTCCAGTTTTTCCTGAATTGAGAGCAACTGTAGCCTCACATTCCCGAAGGCATCTGTTCGTTCTAGGAGTACATCATAAACTGCTTTAAGTCCCTGCTTCAGTGATGCTAAGTCTTGGTACCTCCGTGACTTGTCGATGGCACAGCATCTTTCTATCAGGTAGAACAAAGAATCCGGGATACCATCAAGAACAAGATACTGCGGATCTCTCCCGGTTAGCAGATTGTAAAAGCTCTTCCCAAGCTGGAATATATCACTTGTGGCGTCGATGTGCTTGAATCCACCGGCAAGGAACTCTGGGGGTAGATATCCCTGCGTATAGTAATAAGCCGAACTCTTGGTCGCAACGGTTTCTGAATCTAGTTCTTTGCTTAAACCCAAATCTGTCAGGAGGACCCGCCCCTCATCGAGCAAGAAGTTCTGCGGCTTAATGTCGCGATGGAACTTACCCCTTTGGTGCAATTCCGCAATGCAGTCAATCATATCGTTGAAGTATCTTTCCTGCTCCGAATAGTCATCCTTGATAGTACTGAGTACAGATGTTAAGTCTCCCCCTTCGTAGTATTTCATGACGAAGTACGGGGGGCCGTGAGTCAAGTTGTGGTCAAACAGATCGACGATTTTTGAGTTTCCTTTGAATTCGCTCAATAATCGGACCTCTCGACAGAATCTCAGCTGACCTTCTTCTGTAGTCTCCTTGCAGTACTTTAGCACGATCTCGTATTGAGGTTGCGCAGTGAGCGATTTCACAAACAGGATAGTACCCATGCCACCCGAATCATTACAAACGCCTTCAACGAGGTATTTGTCATCGATTATGTCACCCGCTCTAAACATGCTGCCCTTTCCCTGACTTGCACTTTGTTATCGGGGTGAGAGGATTTGAACCTCCGACATCTTGCTCCCAAAGCAAGTGCGCTAACCAGACTGCGCCACACCCCGAATCCGGTGAACCATGATAGCCCTAAGGCGGACACCTGTCAAGGCGAGATTGCCACATTCGCCTTCGGCGAATTTGCAATGACTCAATGAGGAATACTTGTGGCGGACGGATCTTCAGATTCGGCCGCAAGCAGCCGCGCGATCCGAAGATCATGCGGGAACAGAAGGTGCGGGCTCGCCCACAAACCTGTTTGAAAAACCCCTGTCGTGTCTTAAATTCCATCCCCATGACGAAGCAAAACCTAATAGGCTACACTTCCGCTCAGATGGAACAGATCATGATCGACCTGGGGGAGAAGCCATACCGCGGTCGACAGTTGTTCAAATGGCTCTACAAAATCAGGCAGTACGATTTCGAACTGATGACGGACCTTTCGCGCCCTACCCGCGACCGTCTGGCTGAGAAATTTGTTTTTGAGACACCGGCAGTGAAAGATGTAGCCGAGTCGTCAGACGGTACTCGGAAGTTCTTGTTTGAACTTGACGACGGTTTGTGTGTTGAGACGGTCGTGATTCCGGATGCTGAGTCCGGACGGTGTACTGTCTGCGTTTCATCGCAGGTCGGTTGCGCCCTGGGTTGCCGCTTCTGCGCCACCGGCATACTCGGCTATGAACGTGATTTAAGCGTAGGGGAGATTCTCGGGCAGTTGATCCACTTACGCGACCAGCACGGAGATGACGTTTTTACCAACGTTGTATTCATGGGGATGGGCGAACCGCTTTTGAATCTGGACAACGTCTTGACAGCTATTTCGATTTTGTCCGACGGCGCCGGGATGTCGCACGCCGCAAAGAAAGTGACCATCTCCACGGCCGGAATCATCCCCGCTATAGAGCAACTGGCCGACAGCGGTTGCAAAGCGCGACTGGCTGTGTCATTGAATGCCGCGACTCAGGAGAAACGCATCAAGATCATGCCGCTCAGTCGGAAATATCCACTGAACGAGCTTATGACGGCATTGAAATACTACACCTCCCGGACGAAGACGAGGGTAACGTTCGAGTATGCGCTGTTCGCCGGGTTCAACGATAGTCTCGAGGATGTCAGGGCGTTCAGCCGGCTGGTGCAAGGAATTCCTTGTAAAATAAATCTGTTGGCTTATAATCCTGTGAATAATCTGCCGTTCGATCGTCCCTCCCCGGAGAAGCTGGATTGGTTCGCTCGGCAGCTATACCCACACGTGCCGGCGGTAACGGTTCGAAAAAGTCGCGGCGTCGATATCGGTGCGGCCTGCGGACAATTGGCCGGCGGCGCAAAGGTGACAAGGAGAGAATAGATGATCAAGCCCGTGCAGCTTTTGGTTGTTGCCATGGTAATTCTGACACTGAGCGCTTGTGCCCAGGGTCCCGACATCATCGTAGGGGATATTGAGCGGGACTTGCGATGGGGGAACCGCCAGGTAGTGTTTGAGGTAACCAATAAAACATCAGACCTGAAGTTCCTGACGGTCGAAACCGAGATACAGTTCAGCGGGTCGTACCTGACGCCGAATCGACGGGCGATATGGCACGTCATACTGCCTCCGGAATCGTCGGAAACAATCAAAGCCAGATTGTACATACCGGGCAACTATGGTGTAGCAAACGGTCGCATTACTGTGTACGACGTGGTCGATACTCTTGATATCATATTGCCGAACCAGAAGGTTTTCGAAGACAATTTCATGATCAACTTCCACCCTCCTGAGAGCATTCAACCGTATCTTGAGATCGAAGTCACCATGCCCCCGAGGGTGAACGAACATCCTGATTTCGATAACCAACTGTCCCGTCTCATGCTGGTGCTATTGAACGAGGGGAAAAGTGTCCAGGAAATTGCCGGAATGACATCGGCTGATACAGCCTACATCCAGGAGATGTACGAATCGATGTTGTCCAAGGGCTATGTCAAAGATGTCGATGGTCAGACGCAGTTGCGGTTACCCGTCATATCTGTCCCCGAGGCGGAGCAGGCCAAACAGATGGCCGAAGATGTTTCCGACAGCCTGGTCATAACCATTAAGAACAATCTTCGGGACTATCGTCGCGTCTTGGAGCGCCTGGTTGCGGCGGGTAGTGTGCCCCGCGACAGCAACGCCTTCCTTGACGGCGGTTCGATCTTGTATCATCCGTACCCGGTCGTGTCGGCTCTGCTCCTGTGGTGGGATCTGGGTCAGAAGTTCATCACGCGTTCGGCGCCTCTGTTGATCTATGACGCCACCGATATTTGTAACGCCCGCATTCCGAACTACATGTACGCTGTGCAGGGTGGCGCCTACTTCAACGGCACGTGCTTCTACGCTCTGTTTCAGGGCAAGCGTCACTTCAGTATTCTGTTCGGCGACAGTCTGCCGGAGATCGAATGCGCGGAGGATTTCATTCTTAAGGGACAGCAGAAGAAGAAACCTCGCTGGACCTACGGCGATGGTTTTCGCCAGGAGACATTTATGATCGACACAACGGTCGTACGTACGGCCCTGGCCGCCCTGGCCGGTGACACCGATTCGCTGCTGGTGCGCACATACTTCGACCTGAAGGCGTTGGCGCAGAGCTACGGGCGAGAGAAAGCCTCCTACGGAATGCGTTACTGGTTCTGGAACCTGGTAGCCAGCCGCACGCTGGTTAAGTTGCATGAGCAAGGCATCATCGAACGGCGCGGTAACGGCCAGTTCAAGTTCGAACCATACCGGGGCAGAAAAAGAGGACGAGGATGAGGACCTCACGAGCCTATCTAACAGGACTGCTGGCCGCCCTCTTGACTCTGGGGAGTTGCGCTGAGAAGAAACCGCCGGCTCGGAATCATATCCCGCTACTGAAAGCGAGGCTATTCAGCTTGCAAGAGGCCGTCAAAACTCTGAACCGGGCGGCTATCGATTCACTGTTGTCGGTTCAGATTCTCGACAATGACCAGAATTCCGATTCGCTCCTACAGTTCGCTTACGGCCCGGATGGCGGTTATGTATTCCGGCAGTTCGCGGTGGGTGAAATCACTTACACCAATGACAATGCGCGGATCGACTGCTTCATCATGGACAGCAGTCATACCAGAGACCGGCCGCTGATCCTGACGTATGTCTACGAACACGATCAGTGGTTGCTGAAACGGTTTGAACCGGGCAAAGTCGAAACCGAGAGAGATACGTCTGACTCCATTTGAGTTTGCAGCGGTGCATGTACGACCTGGATCACAAGGCTTGGAGGCTGTCTCAGAAGATCGTTTCGTTGGGTCTTGGACTCGACGAAGTCGAGGGTGTGACCCGACGATTACTCATAAGCCATTGTTGTACAGTAGGACTATCAACCGGCAGGTCACACGCTTGCCTTCGGCAACCGCAAGACCTGCCGGAACACGCACTTTTGAGACAACCTCCTTGGGAGACGTTCGATAACGGTCGTAGATGCTGGCTCTGATCGGTCGAGTTCCATCTGCATCGCAAACTTGATTATGTCCATAACGTCTCCGTAGATCGACTTGACGATATCAATAAGGCCCTTCTTTCGATACGCCTCAGTGTGTTTACAGCACCACCATTACGCCAATGCCTTGGAGCGCAGGTTCTCAGCTGAGAACGCTTTCTCCATGTCGGCGTCGGTGAACACGCCGTCCTTGCGGACGAGTTTGTCGTCGAAGTACAGTTCGCCGCCGCCGTAGTCGGTGCGTTGAATCAACACCAGGTCCCAGTGGATCGTCGACTGGTTGCCGTTGGGAGCTTCGTCATAGCACTGCCCTGGCGTGAGATGGATGGAGCCGGCGATCTTCTCGTCAAAGAGGGTATCCTTCATCGGATGCTGGATGAAAGGGTTGACACCGATGGCAAATTCGCCGATGTACCGGGCGCCCTCATCGGTGTCCAGGATCTTGTTGAGCTTTTCATTGTCGCCGGAACAGGTCGCCTTGATGATCTTACCGTTCTCAAAGGTGAAGGAGATGTCATTGTACACGAAGCCCTGGTAGAGTGAGGGAGTGTTGTACGTGATAATACCGTTAATAGAATCCCGCACCGGCGCAGTGTAGACTTCACCATCCGGAATGTTGCGCAGGCCGTCACACTTCTCGTAGGGGATGCCTTTGATGGAGAAGGTCAGGTCGGTGCCGGGGGCCTTCAGGTGCACCTTGTCGGTGGCATCAATCAGGGCAGCCAGCTTATCCTGGGCTTTGGACATCTTGGCATAATCGGCGCAGCAGACCTCGAAATAGAAATCCTCAAATTTCTCCTGCGACGTTTCAGCCAACTGAGCCATGGCGTTATTGGGATAACGAAGCACGACCCAGCGAGTGCGTTTGACTCGTTCTTCGAGATGCACCGGCTTGTAAAACAGCTTGTTGTTTTTCTCCAACTGGGTCCGATCGATATCGGCCAGGTCAAACGGATTGTCGGACCCGCGCAAACCGATATAAGCATCAGCCCGCGTCATCAACTCCAGGTGCAGTTCCGCCTGCTTCCTGAACTGATCATCACCCGCATGAGCGACCCACTGACGTATGAGCGATTCGTCATTATAATACCAAAACGGCACCGCACCTTTCTCGGTGGCCAGTCGGATAATCTGCTTACCCAACTCCAGCGTCTCTTTGCCTTTGATCTCAAGGTACAGTACTTCACCCGGCTGAATCTTCACCGAGTACTCCAACAGTTGTCGGGCCAGGATTTCGTTGCGTTTGTCCTTCATTTCTATTCCCTTTCGGCGTCAGTATTTTGGTTCCGAAAATACAACATAATGCTGCTTGATGCAATACCGCTAGCCAAATGATAATTGGCGCTGACAACTCACAAACCAGAACCAAAAGCCCCTTTGACTGTTACTGGATTACCATGAGCAAAGGTCGGATCAGGATCGGAACAGCCGGTTTCAGCTACAAGGATTGGCTGGGGAATTTCTATCCACAGTTCTGTCCGGTAGCTGACTTCCTGACGTTCTATTCCTCGGTTTTTTCCACCGTGGAGATAGATGCGACGTTTTATCAGATTCCCTCAGCCGCCACCGTCAAGAGGTGGGCTGCCCAGGGCCGCGAACAGTTTGTCTTCACGGCCAAATTCCCCCGGACAGTGACCCACGAGGGTGACCTGCCACAGCGGCTCGACAGCGCGGCTGCATTCATTGAGATTATGAGAGGGTTCGATGATCATCTGGGTCCGCTCCTCTTGCAGTTCCCGTACAGTTTCAAACCGGTCGAGTTTGTGACCCTGCGACGGCTGGTTGAGGCTATGCCGAGTGATCTTCGTATCGCGGTGGAACTACGCAACAAGATCTGGTTGAAACAACCGGAACTGTTCGAGTTGCTGACCAGCAACAATATCGCCCTGGTTCTGATCGACCATCCGTGGATGCCCCGCCATGAGATTACCACCGCCGATTTTCACTATTTGAGATTTCTCGGCGATCGCAAGAAGATACCAGACGACTTCAGCTATCTCCGCATCGACCGTGAAGAAGACCTGTGCTGGTGGCGGGACGTCATCGGTCGGTTGACCGCTGATGGGCAGGACCTATTTGCCTTCTTCAACAACCATTATTCGGGCCATGCACCAAGTACGGCTCGACGGATGATTGAACTTCTCAACGAGTAGATTCTGGCGACCCCGGCTACCGGACTCTCGGGATGCTCGACAGGCCGGCTTCACCAAGTTGGTCGATTGCCCTGTAAGATAAGGCCATGACCTGTGTCGGCGAAACCTGCAGTAATGACGCCACTGTTTGTCTGTCCGCAATTTGAGCACTTTGGGGTTACCTGAATCCATAGGAGGGGTTGTGGCCAATGAACCGGTAAAGTTTTGGCGGGACCGATCCGATAGCAAATGAAGGGCTCGATTTTTGTCACGAGTTAGGACTGTATTTTGGAGGGGAACAAAGGGTGGGAGAACAGGATGGCCGTTGCAACCTCAGACCGTCGGGCAAATCGACTAAGGTTTGGATAATTACCGCCGAAAATAAGGGCATAATAATAATACACTGAAAAGGACGTGTTATGGATTCTAAGGTCCTGGAAAAAACCGATGGCGCCTTTGCCGGACAGGCCGGACAGGCCGGAGAGCTTCTTCAACTTGTTTCATTCAACATCGGTTCGGAGGAGTTCGGGGTCGATATCCTGAAAGTACAGGAGATCAACCGGATGGTCGAGATCACTCGCGTCCCGCAGGCGCCACCCTATGTCGAAGGCGTTATCAATCTGCGTGGCAAGGTGATCCCCATTGTCGATCTGCGCAAGCGCTTCAACATGGAGGAAAAGGAGTACGACAAGAACACTCGCATTGTCGTCGTTGATATCAGCGGCAACATTATGGGGATGGTGGTCGACTCGGTTTCCGAAGTGTTGCGCCTGCCGGCGAACACCATCGAGCCGCCGCCCGAGATTGTGGCCAGTATCAACTCCGAGTATATCAAGGGTGTGGCTAAGCTTGAGGATCGGTTGTTGATCTTCCTCGATCTGTCAAAGGTAATCGACGTCAACGAGATGTCGGGAGTTACAAGTTAGATTCCTAATTACTTCGTTAGCGAATCGTGATCAAGACCGGCGAGCCACCGCCGGTCTTTTTTTGTGTGCGCTAAGTTGTCAATGAAGATGCGGGTCAGGCGATCCTATTTCTGACTCTTGACCCCCTCACCTGTCATCGGTACGAACCTGACCGGTATCACGTTTGTGCGGCGAATCTCATCACCAACTCTCTCTATCAACAGCAACTTCTGCCAGAAGTCGCCAACCGGCACGACCATTCGTCCGCTGTCAGCCAATTGCTCCAGCAGCGGTTGCGGGATCTCCGACGGCGCGCAAGTGACAATGATAGCATCAAACGGCGCCTGCTCCTCCCAGCCGGCGTAACCGTCGCCACACCTGACGGTGATGTTGTCGTAACCGAGTGAGTCCAACAGCTTCTCGGATCGCTCGGCCAACGGTTTGACTATCTCGATAGT
>DAOVOW010000231.1 GCA_030629485.1 bacterium | reverse complement strand
GACGATGAGGCACATCGATACGTATCTAAACGCGCCGATACTGTATCCGGTTAAGGGTATTGAGGTAAAAGCCCAAGGCAGTGTCCCGTTCAAACTGGTAGACCTGTTCGTGCGGCAATTCAGTTTCGCCGAGCAGGAAAATTTCAGTCTTGCTTACCGGGGAGGACAATTCTGATGAAGATTTTCCCCGATTCCAACCGCAAACGTCGACTGGTGCTGTTTCCGCTCGTGGATGTCTTCTTCATCCTGCTGATCTTCTATTTATTCGTCGAGCAGTTTCAGCCGATGGCGGCATTTGTTGACGTGCCCAAGAAGACCGGCACCGGCCAGGTAAACGCCGTAGTACAGGTTCTGGACGAGGGACGCTATGTTTGGATAGACAGCACCTGTCTTAATTCCTTCGCGACCGGCGAGCACAGTCTCTCGGAGGAACGCCGGACGGAGTTCCTGAATGATCTGTCGAAGGACATGGGCAGATTCCGGGCTGATCTGAAGGTGCTGGATTCGACACTGAAGGAGCAGAAATTCACAAGCTACGCGGTCCTGCTGCGCTGCCCGGGCAACCTGCCATACGCTGTTGTGGGCAAAATGGTACAGACTATCGATTCAGTGGAACTCAAGCAGAGTCAGTACCAGCTTCATCTGACGGTGCTGGGCGGCGAGGCCTCATCGCTCTCGATATCGCAGGGCATCACTGAGGGACGAACCTATATTCTGCTTGACTTTTAGCAGGGAGTTGATTCGCGATGCCGCATAATAAGAAACGATGGACAAGCTGGATTATCGGGCTGTTGGTGCTGGCCGTCGTAGTCTATATAGTGACTTACGATTTCGACACCGAGGCCATGGGCGTCACCAACATCCAGAGCTGCAACTTTATAACGACCGACTTCGTCACGCTCGAGGGCGTTTATATTTTCGGTCCCGAAAGGAGATTCCAGTTGATTGCCGGTGATGCCGTCGACTGGGCGGCCCTGCAGTATTATGCGGGCGACAGCCCCGGAGCGTCGGTAGACCCGATAGTAGAACTGCGACTTGAATGCGACGAATTCAGGTGCTTTCCGGCACACTCACCCGAGGTGATACTGAGCAGCGCCCCTCCTCGGGCAATGCAACACATTATTAACAAGCTTTCCACCTGGCGCTTCAGCCCATACCGACAAGGTCGCATCCGTTACTGCTTCGATGTAACCAGACACAGCCTGATGGTCGATACGACGCGACTTATACCCACCGAGTTACAGGACGCCGACCAGATCCCGGTGGAAAAGACCTATACCGTGCAGTCTTTGAATGACAGGTATGTGAGGCATGTGAGCTTAGGAACACGGTAGATTGAAGCGACAACGGATCCCTGTAAGCACGGGAGACTGTATATGACTTATACGCGATTGTTCACTATCACAATCCTTTGTGTTCTCAGCCTGAGCGCAGGCACAACTCTGGCCCAGATTTCGGCTAACGAGGCCGCGGAGGCACTCGACAGTCTGCAAAGCGTCTATGTGATCGGCATAGCCGGCGACAGTGCAGCCGCTTTCTTCAGCAGACTCGCCGGGCGATTTGACAACCTCGAGTCGCGGATAGAATCGGCGGGGTTGAGACACAGTCTGATCGATATCTTCGATCGGTCGCGGTATCAGCGAGCCTGGTGCTTTTTTCGAGTCGGCGAGGCCACCGGCGACATCGACTCATTCGACCAAGCCCGACTGCTCTTCGACACTATCCGCCGTGAAGCAATGGATGTCGAGGCCGTAAGTTACAGCACCTACATGCAGGGAGAATCCGGCTTCTGGCAAGGTCTTTTGAGCAAATGGAGAGTCATGAGCGAACCGCCGTTCTCCGAAGCGGATTTGCAAAGGACCATCGAACACTTCAAGGATTCGGTGACCCCCTTCTTCGAGACCACCGCCAAGGACGCCCAGGCGCCGGAAAGGCTTCATTACGCGGCGAACCTTCGGCTGGGTGATATCAGCTATGAACGCGCCAAGGTTTTCCAGTCCGTTGAGGATACGGTACAAACGCTGCAGTCTCTCGAGGCCTGTCGATACCTGAGTCGCGACGTGTTGAGCGATGCCAACTCCGGCCAGGCTGGTCGGGTCAGGGACTACTCGGACGCTATGCGCTGCCTGTGGCAAATCTTCTGTGATGTCGATACCGTTGATTGTGTGAAAACAGCAGATAACTCGGCATTGTTCGGCATTGGCGGCGCCGGCGTCTTTCGACAGGCCAATCTCTCTCACTTCCGTGCCCTGGCCGATTATTCGCTCTGGTCGGTCACCGATCCCCTTTATGGGCAGGCCGCCGACTTGGGCGGGGTCAGCGAAGGGCACTACTGGCAGGGCTTGGTACGGTCACTCAAGGGTGAGGCCGACGCCATCTCCCTCTTTGAACAATTCGTTCGTGAAGATTTCAATGAAAACAACCTACGGCTGAAAGCCCTTCGCGATGACGCCCAGCGCCGCATAAGTCTTGAGAATGAGACGATCAGCGCCGACAATGCGGTTAACTTTCTTCGACCCGGCAATGATGAGTACCTGGTCGACCAGGCAATCGCCAACGCCAAGTATCTCATTCGCCGCGCCGCATCCAAAATCACCTACTGGGGCCGAAGACCCTATCTCGATAAAGCGGAGGCTTTCCTGGATTTTGCTGCCATGCTGGTCGACAATCCGGGCTTTCCTGATTTCCGGCCGAAGAGTCATGAAATCAACTTCTACCGCCAGATAGTCCGTTTCATGGCGATTCCGAGATTCAGTGGCCATCTGCAAAAAGCCCAGGAATTCGATGCTGTGGCACAGAATTTGTCCTTTATCGGCGAGCCCTTCAACCAGGAAGCCAATTACGTCCGCGCCATATGCCTCTACGAGGCCTGGATGAGATACGGAGCTGTCGGCAGCGATGCTGAGAGGGAACGCGCTGAAAGTCTGTTGAGCCAGGCCCGCAGAATTTTCGAAGACCTCATCCGCACACATGGGAGTGTCCGGGCACTGTATCGGTTGGCTGAGATATATCGATATAAGGATGAAGATTCACTGGCTGCCGTCACGTGCTACAATACAGTAATCGAGAAGACCGAGGGCTGCGCGGCCCTGTCATTCTTCAGGAGTGACTGCGAATCGGCTATAGAGCAACTGCCCCGCAACGGCGGGTCGACCGCTCAATTGACCGGCTTGAATTATGGTCAGGTTCGCTGCCCCGACTACCTTGTCCCGGGCGAAACCGTTTATTGGGAAGGCCTCTCAGACGACCAGGGGGCCATGGCCGTCTTCGCCGCAGAAAGCCGCCAACTGTTGATGCAATTTGCATTGCCCAAAAAGAACCTCTACCCCGCCGACAGAGTCTATTCGAGATCGGTGCTCTTAGATGATTGCTTCACCGGCAATGAGCCGTTCACGGCTCAGGTCAGGGACGTCCTGAGACTGAATCCGGTCTGGGACATCGAGGTTTTGGTGCTCAGAGAAGACGGGTTAAAGGCTGTTGGGGATCCGCGGATTCGTGTCACTGTCCCCGACGAAAGCGATACCACCATAGAATTGTACAATGACCGTGTCATCTGGACGGATATCCCCCTGGGCGAGAACATTAGGGCCATCTTCACCCTCGACGAAACCACCGGTTACTATCCCGAAGTGAAGGACTATCTCAGTCGTGATCTGAGAGGCTGGCGAGTCATCGACACCGTCGTTCTGGCCGCAACGACAGGTAAGTACAACTCACAGGGGACCTCCGGCGCGGGCGGTGTGAAACATCTCTACCGCCAGGTTGACAAAAACGTGATCGTGCGCAATGCAGACTACTTCCCCTCGGGAGATCCTATCGATGACTTCAAGCTCGACGTGCGCCTGAGAGACATAGTGGCGACCGATAGGGGCGATGACCTAATAATACTGTGCGCGCACGCCGACAGCGGCGTTTTTACCTACTCAAAAGGCTCCGGCCAGCGCTCGCAATTGGGCGAAACGCAGTCACGCTTGAGCAGTCCGGAGGGTATCGCCGTAGACGCGAAAGGATACATATACGTGGCCGACTATGGTCGGGATCAAGTGGCTGTATTCGATTCCGGCGGTGGGGAAGTCAGGACAATCGGCACTACCGGATATAATACCACTGTGGGCGTGCTTGTGCGGGGGCATCTGGCGCTCCCCACGAGAGTCATTATCGAGATCGATCGAGAGGGATTGATCTACAACGGCGCCACGGTCCGCCGTGCCGATCATATTCTCGTGGCTGATCACTACGGCCTGCATCGATTCGACATGCTGGGGTATTACCTCGACAGTCCCCTTGAAGTCGGAAACGAATGGCCGACGGCGGGCGACCTTTACGGTTTCGACCTCACCGGCTACGGCCGAAACAGCTGGCTTGTTGTCGCCAATCGCCGCGATGGCAAACTCGCGACCTTCGCACCGTCGAAGAAGTGACATCACAGGGCCGATCATCTGACCGGCATGGTGTGCACCGGTTTGACTGGTGGGGTCGCTATCTCGACAGCCCCGTCAGTACCGGTCCAGCCGGGCTTGATCCGGGCATGTATTACGAG